>JANLWM010000227.1:0-3393 GCA_031364525.1 Chloroflexota bacterium
TCTCGCCGATGCCAAGCTGTACCAGCCGTACCACGAGGCCTTCACCGCGGCGGGCTTCGCGGTGCTCATCTTCGACTACCGGGGGTTCGGCGACAGCGAAGGCGACCGCGGGACCATCTCGCCGGCGTGGCAGCTCGAGGATTGGCGCAACGCGCTCGCGTACATGCGATCGCGCGATGACATGGAGCCGACCCGCGCCGCGATCTTCGGCAGCGGTGGCACCGGTGGCGGGAACGCCATCCTCGTCGCGGGCCACGAATCCGCCGTCCGCGCGACCATCAGCCAGGTGCCTGTGGCCGACGGGCGCGACTGGCTCCATCGGATGCGGCAGGAACACGAATGGATCGCATTTCTCGCCAGCCTCGATGCCGATCGCAAGGCTCGCTCCGCGACCGGGAAGGGCACGACCGTGCATCCGCGCGAAGGGATCATGGTCGAGACGCCCGAGCGGCGCGCGAGCGCGGTCAAAGCCGACGTCGACTCGCGCATCCCGACCGCCGTTCCGCTGAGCGCGGCTGGAGGCATCCTCGAGTACCGGCCACTCGATGTCGCACCCCGGGTCCGCGGGCTGATGGTCATCGGCGTCGCGGATGACGCGGTCACGCCGACAGACCATGCCGAGCAGCTCTATGCCGCCGCGCAGGCGCCGAAGCGGCTCGTGCTCCAGCGCAACACGACGCATTACGCCGCATACAAGCAGTACGCCGGTGAGGTCATCCCGATGATGGTCGAGTGGCTCCGGTCTCTCGTGCTGCGGGACGACGACATCGAGGTCCGCGAGACGAAGACGCAGGAGGAGTCCGTGCGGTACATCGGAGGGTCCACGAAGGCATGACGAACGACATCGTGATCCGCGGCGCGACCGTGGTGCTCGAGGACGGCGTGCGGCGCGCAGATATCTCGATCACCGGTGGACGGATCGCGTCGATCGACGAGCCGGGCACGGCCCCCAAGGGTTCGCGAGAGATCAAAGCAGAGGATCTCGTCGCGCTCCCGGGAATGATCGACATGCACTCTCATCACCGGGAGCCCGGGTACACGCACAAGGAGGACCTCGCGCACATCGGCGCGCAGTGCGCCGCCGGTGGCGTGACGGTCTCCGTCGCGATGCCGAACGTGAGCCCCGCACCGACCAACGCAAATGATCTCGACGGGATGATGGAGCTTTACCGGCAGCGCTCGCAGATCGATTGGAACGTGAACGCGTCGGGCGTGCAGCTCGACGAGATCCCGAAGCTCGCCGAGCGCGGGATCCTCGCGTTCAAGATCTTCATGGTGGTCGATACCGGCCGCTCGTACCCGCACATGCCGGGGATAGGCCTGCACGAACATGGCGAGCTCTACAAGCGGATGAAGGCGATCAAAGCGACCGGGCTACCGCTCATGATCCACCCCCACGACCAGTCGCTGATGGACGCGATCGAGAAGGAGTACTGGGCCAAGGGCGAGCGCGACTTCCGCGCCTACGCCAAGGCCTATGCCCACGATGACGGCGTCATCTGGGACACTGCCGTCGGCACGCTCCTCCGTCTGCAGGAGGCGACCGGGGTCCGACTGCATCTGTTGCACACCCAGACCAAGCGCGTGGTCGAGATGCTGCGTGCGGCAAAGGCGGCCGGACAGACCGTGACGTCCGAGGTCAACCCGTGGTGCTTCTGGCTGGACAACGACTGGGCCAACATCGAGCGGCTCGGCTCATACGCGCTCTCGTACTACGTCGCGCCTCATCACGCGGCGGCGGTGTACGAGGGCTTCAAGGACGGGACCGTCGACATCATGGCCACCGACCACGCGCCGCATCTCCGTGAAGAGAAGGAGCCGGGCTGGACCGATGGCTGGAAGGCGCACACCGGCACGCCGTCGACCCAGTACTACCTGTCGCTCCTGCTCACCGATGTTGCCGCGGGCAAGCTGTCCTACGCCCGTGTCGCCGACGCGACGGCGACTCGACCGGCCAAGATCTTCGGCCTATACCCGCGGAAGGGCGCGATCAGGGTCGGCGCCGACGCCGACATCGTGCTCATCGACCCGAAGAGGTCGAAGACGATCACCGACGGCGACGTGCTGAGCAAGTGCGGATGGACCCCGTACGCGGGGCAGACGGTGCAGGGCGTGCCCGTATACACGTTCCTTCGGGGTGAGGCGATCCTCGACGACGGCACGGTCGCGACGCGCGACGGCTTCGGCAAGCAGGCGGTGCGGGCGTGATCAAGCTCGGATACAAGGCCTCGGCAGAGCAGTTCGCGCCGCGGCAGCTCCTCGACTTCGCGATCGCGGCCGAGGCCGCCGGCTTCGAGAGCGTCGTGGTGAGCGATCACTTCCAGCCCTGGCGCCACACCGACGGGCATGCGCCATTCTCCTTCGCGTGGCTCGCGGCGCTCGGTGAGCGCACCACGCGCGTCACGCTCGGCACGAGCGTCGTGACGCCGACCTTCCGCTACAACCCGGCGATCGTCGCGCAGGCGATGGCCACGCTCGGCTCGCTGAATCCCGATCGCGTCATGCTCGGCGTCGGCACCGGGGAGTCGATGAACGAGGTACCGGTCCTCGGCATCGAGTGGCCTGACTTCAAGGAGCGCTTCGGCCGGCTCAAGGAAGCGATCGAGATCATGCGCAAGCTCTGGACCGAGGAGCGGGTGACGTTCGACGGCGAGTACTTCCACCTCCGTAACGCCACGGTCTACGACCGGCCTGAGCACCCGATCCCGCTGTACGTCGCGGCGTCGGGCGAGTCCGCCGCCCGCCTCGCGGGCCGCGTCGCCGATGGCTTCATTTGCACCAGCGGCAAGGGGCCGGCGTTGTACACCGAGACCCTCCTCCCCGCCGTCGCGGAGGCGGCGACGAAGGCGAAGCGCGACGGGTCGAAGATCGAGAAGATGATCGAGATGAAGGTCTCGTTCGACCCGGACAAGAAGCGCGCGCTCGAGGACACCCGTCACTGGGCCGCACTCGCGCTGCCCGCGGAGGACAAGGCCGGCGTCGAGGACCCGATGGAGATGGAGCGGCGCTCCGCGGCCCTGCCGATCGAGAAGGCCGCGAGCCGCTGGCTCGTGTCGAGCGACCCTGAGGAGCACGTCGAGCAGATCGCCGAATACGTCGGCTACGGGTTCACCCACCTCGTGTTCCACGCGCCCGGACCCGACCAGCTGCGATTCCTGGAGCTCTACCGCACCGAGATCATGCCCCGCCTCCGCAAGCGGTTCGCCTGAGCGCGCGACCGGCCATCCGGATCTTCGCGACCGCCGGCGAGGTCGCTCGCGCCGCGGCGGACGCGGTCGCCGAGACGATCACGGGACGGCCGGCGACGCGGCTCGTCCTCGCGGGCGGCTCGACGCCCCGCGGCGCGTACGAGCTTCTGGCGAAACGCGATCTCCCGTGGGGCCGGGCCGCCAT
>JANLWM010000384.1:0-7234 GCA_031364525.1 Chloroflexota bacterium
CCCACAGGTCGCGGCGCACGCGCTCGTGGAGACGCTCGGCGAAGGCCTCTGCGAGCCGGTCCGCGAGGGCCTTCAGCAGGATGGCGCTGTAGTCGTCGCCGGCCCGTTCCATTTCGGCGACCTTCGCGTCGAGGCCGATGCCGGTCGTGACGGCGAACGCGCCGATCCAGTCCTGCACCGGTGACCCCAGCGGCGCCACGAAGTCGGCGAGGGCCAGATTCGGCTGCTCATTCGACTTCAGCATCTGCTGGCGGATGGTGTGGATCACCGCGCGCGGCGGCCCGCTCACGTCTGCTCCGTCCCACACGCGAATGTCATCATGACCATCGGACGCCGCGCGGAAGAAGCCCACGACCGCGCGCGCGGTGAGCCAGTGCTCGTCGACGATCCGCCGGAGCATCGCGCGGGCATCGGCGAACAGCGAGGTCGCGGCCTCCCCCACCTTCGGGTCATCGAGGATCTCGGGGTAGTGACCAGCGAGCTCCCAGGTCTGGAAGAACGGGGTCCAGTCGATCCGCGGGATCAGATCGGCGAGCGGGACGTCGTCGAAGGTCCGAACACCAGTGAAGGTCGGGATCGGCGGCGCGACCGGCTCGAGACGCAGCTTGTTCGCACGCGCTGAGGCGATGGTCTGGCGTTTCACATCGGACAGGCGCTCGGCACGGCGGGCACGGAGATCCTCGTACTCATCTTTGATCCCGCGGACGAACGCGTCCCGCCCCGTGTCCGACAGGAGCGCGCTCGCGACGCCCACGGCGCGTGACGCATCGATGACGTGGACCACCGGGCCGGAGTACCGGGGCTCGATGCGCACCGCGGTGTGGGTCCGGCTGGTCGTCGCGCCGCCGATGAGGAGCGGGATCCGGAGACCCTCGCGCTCCATCTCTCCGGCGACGTACGTCATCTCCTCAAGCGACGGAGTGATCAATCCCGAGAGACCGATGAGATCGGCCTTCTCGCGGATCGCCGCTTCGAGGATCTTCGCCCACGGGACCATGACCCCCAGGTCCACGACGTCGTAGTTGTTGCACTGGAGCACGACGCCGACGATGTTCTTCCCGATGTCGTGGACGTCGCCCTTCACGGTGGCCATGACGACCTTGCCCTTCGCCCGGGTGTCGGCGTTCCGCTCCTTCTCGGCCTCGATGTACGGGATGAGGTGCGCGACCGCGCGCTTCATCACCCGCGCGCTCTTCACCACTTGGGGCAGGAACATCTTTCCGCTCCCAAAGAGATCGCCGACGATCTTCATCCCGTCCATCAGCGGGCCCTCGATGACCTCGATCGGCCGCTCCGCGAGGCGGCGGGCCTCCTCCGTATCGGCGACGACGTAGTCCGCGATCCCGTGGACGAGCGCGTGCGCGAGCCGCTCGTGCACCGGTGTCTCGCGCCAGCTGAGATCGACGATCTTCGCAGCGATCTCGCCCTTCACCCCTTCAGCGATCTCGAGGAGCCGCTCGGTCGCATCGGGGCGGCGGGCCAGGACGACGTCCTCGACGCGCGCCAGAAGCTCGGGCGGGATGTCCGTGTAGAGCGCGAGCGCGCCGGCGTTCACGATGCCCATGTCCATCCCGGCATCGACGGCGTGATAGAGGAACACCGCGTGGATCGCTTCGCGCACCCCGTTGTTCCCGCGGAACGCGAAGGACACGTTGCTGACGCCGCCGCTCACGTTCACGAGCGGGAACCGGGACTTGATCCGGCGGGTGGCCTCGATGTAGTCGAGGGCGTACCGGTCGTGCTCGGCCATCCCCGTGGCGATCGCGAAGATGTTCGGGTCGAAGATGATGTCTTCCGGCGGGAAGCCGACCGTCACCGTGAGCAGCTCGTATGCGCGCTCGCAGATGCTGAGCTTCCGCTCGACCGTATCGGCCTGGCCCTGCTCATCGAAGGCCATGACGATGACCGCTGCGCCATAGCGCCGGACAAGGCGCGCCTGATGGAGGAACGCAGCCTCGCCCTCCTTGAGGGAGATCGAGTTCACGATCCCCTTCCCCTGGAGGCACTTGAGGCCGGTCTCGAGGACGGACCAACGGGATGAGTCGAGCATCACCGGTACCCGGGCGATCGCCGGCTCTGCCGCGGCGAGGTTGAGGAACGTGCGCATCGCTTCCTCGCTATCGAGCATCCCTTCGTCGAAGTTCACGTCGATGATCACGGCGCCGGCTTCGATCTGTTGCCGCGCGACCTCGAGCGCGCCGTCGTAGTCGCCGGCGAGCACCAGCTTCTTGAACTTCGCGGAGCCGGTGACATTCGTACGCTCACCGACGTTCACGAAGTTCGTCGACGAGTCGATGATCAAGGGCTCGAGGCCCGCAAGACGCAATGCCGGCTCCGGCGCCGCGACGACGTGCGGAGTGATCCCGCGGACCGCCTCGACGAGCCGCCGGGTCGTCTCCGGCGTGCTGCCGCAGCAGCCGCCGACGATGTTGAGGAGTCCGGCGCGGGCGAACTCCGTCAGGACGCCGGCGGTGTACTCAGGTGTTTCGTCATACCCGCCCATGTCGTTCGGGAGGCCGGCGTTCGGATAGATGCTGATGCGGCGTGACGCGATGCGCGCGAGCTCTTGGATATAGGGACGCAGGTCCTGCGCGCCGAGGGCGCAGTTCAAGCCCACCGTCAGCGGCCGGGCGTGAGCCACCGAGTTCCAAAAGGCCTCGGTCGTCTGGCCCGAGAGCGTGCGCCCGCTCCGGTCGGTGATCGTGCCCGACACGATGAGGGGCACTCGCTCGCCGCGCGTCTCGAAGAGGCCATCGATGGCGAAGATCGCCGCCTTCGCGTTCAGCGTGTCGAAGACCGTCTCGATGAGCAGCAGGTCGACGCCGCCGTTGAGTAGCGCGGCCGCCGACTCGGTGTAGGCGGCGACCAGCTCATCGAAGCTGACGTTCCGGAATCCGGCATCGTCGACCTTCGGCGACATCGATGCGGTGCGGTTGGTGGGACCGAGGCTGCCGGCGACCCAGCGTGGCCGGCCATCCGCGCGCTCGGCGTCGTCAGCGATCCCACGGGCCAGGCGCGCTCCCGCCAGATTCAGCTCGGCAGCCATGTCAGCAAGTCCGTAGTCCGCTTGCGAGATGCGGGTGGAGTTGAAGGTATTCGTCGAGAGGATGTCCGCGCCGGCCTCGACGTACGCGCGATGGATCGCGCCGATCGCGGCCGGCCGGGTGATGTTCAGAAGATCGTTGTCCCCGCGCAGATCCGACGGCCACGCCGCGAATCGCTCACCGCGGAACGCGGCCTCATCCAGGCGCAGGGCCTGGATCTCGGTGCCCTTTGGCCCCTCGAGCACGAGGATGCGCCGTTCGAGCTCCGGCTCGAGGAGGGCAAGGCGGGAGGCCCGGTCGAACGCGGTCAATGGTCCAGGCCTCTCTCTCATCTTTCCTGGTCACCCAGGCCGGATTTGGCACCGCAGCGGGGCTCCGCCGGTTGCCGAGGCGTCAGTGGGCCGTTCCCTCAGCCTCTCTTGATGAATGGCGCCCCATGAACGGGGCTGTGACGAAAGCATAGTCCCCGAGACGTGACGGTCGTCGGGATGGCAGGATGCGCGTGTGCGTTTTGGCGTGATGACGCTGCAGACTGCCCCGTACCCACAGCTCGCTGATCGCTGGCGGCGTATCGAGGCGATGGGATTCGACAGCATTTGGATCGCCGATCACACGTCCGCGCGCAATCCCTTGGTCATCTCGTACGAGGCGTGGACGCTGCTCGGGGCGATGGCGAGCGTCACGAAGAGAGTGCGGTTCGGGCCGCTCGTGACCCCCCCGACATTCCGCCATCCGGCGATGCTCGCGATGCAGGTCGCGACCGTCGATCACCTCTCGGGAGGTCGCCTTGAGCTCGGTCTCGGTGCGGGCGGTGGCGCGCCCGACGCGGCTTTCGTGGGCCAAGCGGTCCTCGAGTCCCGCGGACTCCTCGATCGCTTCGCGGAGTATGTGGAGATCCTGGACCGGCTCTTGCGCGGTGAAACGCTCACCTTCGACGGGTCGCAGTACAAAACGTCCGGCGCGATGACGGTTGCGCCGATCCAGACCCCGCGCCCACCCTTTGTGATCGCCGCCCATGGCCCGCGCGGCCTCCGCCTCGCCGCGCGCTACGCCGATACCTGGAACACGCTCGGCGGACAGCCGGTCGTGAGCGCGGCAGCGGAGCCGGTGTCGCTCGATGCGGCGATCGCCACAACTCGGTCGCAGCTGGAGCAGCTCGAGACGGCTTGCAATGGCATCGGCCGCGATCCAAAAACGATCCGTCGCTCCGTGGTCGCCTATCGCAGGCAGGTGTTCGGGTCGACCGGCGCGTTCGAGGAGTACGTCGGCCGGTACCAGGAGCTCGGGTTCGATGAATGCCTCGTCTACTGGCCGGCACAGCCGGGCACATTTGCGCGGCTTCCTGAGCAGGAGGCGGTGATGGAGCGGGTGGCCGCGGACGTCATACCGCGACTCCGAGCGAACGGGCCGAAGACCTAAACTCATCGCGTCCCATGACTGAACGACTCGTCGAGCGGACCTTGCGCGCCTTCAGCGATGAGCTGGCGTCATCGGCGGCCGTCCCCGGTGGTGGGAGCGCCGCTGCGTACTCGGGTGCGCTTGGTGCGGGGCTCGCGGCGATGGTCGGACGTATCGCGGAGCGCAAGGAGAAGAGCGAGGCGACGACCGCGCTCATCGCCGAGGCCGACAACCTGCGGGCGGACTTCCTGCGGCTCGTCGACGACGACAGCGCCGCGTTCGCGACCGTGAGTGAGGCCATGAAGATGCCAAAAGCGACGGACGAGGACAAGGCTGCACGGAAAGTGCGGATGCAATCAGCCCTGCTCGCGGCATCGCGCGTGCCCCTCGAGGTCGCGAAGACGGGCCGGCGCCTGCTCGAGCTTTGCGAGCGCGCGATGGTGACGGCACCGACCGCGACGGTGAGCGACATCGGCGTGGGCGCCCTCATGGCCGAGACGGCCCTCAGCGGAGCCGCGCTCAATGTGATGATCAATCTCGCCTCCGTGACCGATGCGGCCCAGGTCAAGGCGTTGTCCGAGGACCTCGACCGGGCGGTCGACGGTGCGGAGGCTCAGCGAAAGCGGATCACCGAGTTCGTAGAGTCGCGGATCGCGCGCTAATGGCCCGGCTGCTCCACGGGCGGCCCCTCGCTGAGCGGATCAAGACCGAGAACCGCACGCGGTCGGCCGATCTTCGTAGTCGTGGCCTCCATCCCAAGCTGGCGATCGTCGGCGTCGGCGCGGACCCCGCCGCGAGCTCATACGTCCAGCGGCTCGAACGAAGCGCCGCCGAGTCTGGCATCGAGGCGTCGGTGGGCTTCCTCCCCCGTGAGACGACCGAGCAACAGCTCATCAGCCATCTCGAGAAGCTTTCGATGGACCGGACCACCAACGGGATCCTGTTGCTGACGCCGCTCCCCGGTGCGCTCGATGAGGCGCACGTCATCGATCACATCGCGATCGCGAAGGACGTCGAGGGCATGCACCCCTTCAACATGGGGTTCCTCGCCGACGGTCGGCCGCGCTTCGTTCCGTCGACCGCGGACGCGATCGTCGAGCTGCTGAAGTTCTATGACCTGCCGCTCGAGGGAGCGCATGCCGTGATCATCGGTCGGAGCACCGTCATCGGGCGACCCGCCGCCTATCTGCTGCTCGCCGCGAATGCGACTGTCACGATCGCTCACCGACGGACGAGCGCGCTCGAGAAGCTCACGCAGATCGCCGACATCGTGGTCGTCGGGGTCGGGCGGCCGGGCTTCCTGACGGGTGCGATGGTGAAGCCCGGAGCCACGGTGATCGACGCGGGCATCAATGTGACCCCGAACGGGCTCGCCGGCGACGTCGATCTCGAGAGCGTTTCGAACGTCGCCGGCGCGCTCAGTCCGGTACCGGGTGGCCTCGGCGCAGTGACCGCCGCGTTGCTACTGCGAAATGTACTTACCGCGACGGAGCGCCAGACCAGCTAACCGACTAGCCCTGGGCAGACATCAAGAAAGACGCGGAGCGCGGATGCAGACGAGACGACGGTGACTAGACGGAGCCAATTCATTTCACAGATCCTCCCTTCCGCCGTTCTGATTCATAGGCCTTGCGTGAGTACTTGAGGGCGTCTTCGGCGAGTCCGTTCTGGGAAAGCAGGGCACTCAACTCGGCATACACCTCGGCGTATGGCAACTCGTCTGACGGGAGGGCTTGGTTTGCGAGCTCGCGGAGGACTTTTTCAGCAGCTTTCGGATCGCGATGCCTCAGGGTCTTTGCCAATTGCATGCCTGTGATTAGACGAAGGAGCGGGTCCCCGATTCGATCTGCGTCGCCCGCCGCTGCGGTCGCAGCGGCGATGCCATCTTCCAGCCGACCGTCCGCGGCCCAGTACTCCGCCTGAAAGCTGGCAATCTCTACGGCGAGCTTCTCCGCGCCTGCGGCTCGGGCTTCGGTGAGGGCGCTCGTCAAGAGTTCGCCTGCCTTCGAGCGCTGACCCAGCGCTCGAAGCGACACCGCAGCCCGCAGTCGGCTCTCGACTGCCCGAGTCTTGTTGTTGATCGCTTCAAACAGGGCCTCGCTCTTTCTCAGATAGCTCACGGCAGCCTCGAAATCGTTCAGCTTCGAATACGACATCCCCATACCGGCGAAGAGCCCGGCCTGCCACCGAAGATCGCCTATGTCAGCGCCTTCGCGTTGCGCCCTATCGAACTGTTGCGCAGCAGATCGAAAGTCACCTCGCATGTAAAAGCTGACGCCGAGGTTGTAGAGCGTGTGGACCTTGAGGAGCGGATCTCGTACGTCGAACTCGGACATGAACGCAAGCGCCCCTTCCAGTTCCTGCTGCGCCTCCACGTAGGTCCGCAGCTCAAGCATCGCAGCGCCCAACTGCGAGCGCGTACGCGCAATCTGCTCTGCGTTATCAACGGTCTTGAAAAACCTGAGAGCGTCACCCAAGACGGCCACGGCCTCGGGCGCCCGTCGAGTCTGCGTGTAGGCACGTCCGAGCGACCGCTGCAGCGACGCGCGTTCAGCGGGTGAGGGTCTTTGCTCCAACAGGGTTTCTAGAAGTTCGATGGCCTCCCCTGCCTTCCCTTCTGAAATGAGTTGGCCGCTCCGTGCAACTGCGGCAGCCTGTTCGCCGCGCCGACGATCGGCGTCCGCATCCTCCAGGAAGTACGTAGCCGGCTTGCCGAGCTTGTCGGCCATGAATTCGAGCGACTTCATCGCTGGACGGACCTTGCCCAGCTCGATGGCGCTCACGTACGCCCG
>JANLWM010000011.1:0-2792 GCA_031364525.1 Chloroflexota bacterium
CGCCGGCCTGCAGGCCATCGCCACGGCGCGGCGGCTCGGCGCCATCGTCGAGGCCTTCGACACGCGGCCGGTCGTGAAGGAGCAGGTCCAGAGCCTCGGTGCGAAATTCCTTGAGATCGAGCTGGGCGAACAGGGTGAGGGCACCGGCGGCTACGCGAAGGAGCTCTCAGAAGAGGCCCATAAGAAGGAGCAGGAGCTCGTCGGCAAGCACGTGAAGGACGCGGACGTGGTCATCACGACGGCGCTCGTCCCCGGCCGGCGCGCGCCGATCCTCGTGACCGCGGACATGGTGCGCGCGATGCGCGCCGGGTCGGTCGTGGTCGACCTCGCCGCGGAGATGGGCGGCAACTGCGAGCTCACCGAACCAGGGAAGACCGTCGTCCGCGAAGGCGTGACGATCCACGGCGAGGTCAACTGGCCGAGCACCGTGGCGTTCCACGCGAGCCAGCTCTACTCGCGGAACGTGTCGGCGCTGCTCGCGCATCTCTCGAAGGATGGAGCGCTTGCGCTCGACCTCGAGGACGAGATCACCAAGGGCGCGCTCATCACGCACGAGGGCCAGGTCGTGCACGCAGCGACCAAGGCCGCGTTGGAGAAGGCATGAGCGCCGAAGCGATCGTCGGCCTCTACGTGTTCGTGCTCGCCGTCTTCGTCGGCTTCGAGGTCATCTCGAAGGTGCCATCGACCCTGCACACCCCGCTCATGTCGGGCGCGAACGCGATCCACGGGATCATCGTCATCGGCGCGATGCTCGTGTCCGCCGCGATCGGGGGACCGCTCGGTCTGGCCCTCGGGTTCTTCGCGGTCGTTCTCGGTACCGCGAACGTGGTCGGCGGCTTCGTCGTGACCGACCGGATGCTCGCGATGTTCAAGCAGCGGCCGGGCGGCGGGCCGAAGAAGTAATGGACCTTCGGACGTTGATCCCGATCACGTACCTCATCGCCGCGATCACCTTCGTGCTCGGCCTCAAGGGTCTGTCGGGACCGAAGACCGCGGTGAACGGGAACCGGATCGCCGGTGCGGGCATGGTGCTCGCCGTTGCCGCGACGTTCTTCGACATCGAGTTCCAGAGCTACGGGACCACCGGCCTCATCGTGACCGCGGCCGGGATCGTCGTCGGCGGGGCGGCGGGCTTCACCGGCGCGCGGCTCGTGAAGATGACCGCCATGCCGCAGATGGTCGCGCTGTTCAACGGCGCGGGCGGCGGCTCCGCGGCGCTCGTCTCGATCCTCGAGCTCATGCGCAACCTCGGCGCCGACGGCCGCACGATGGGCCAGGCCGCAAGCTCCATGCTCGGCCTCATGATCGGAGCGATCTCCTTCTCGGGAAGCGCGATCGCGTTCGGCAAGCTCCAGGGGCTCATCACCCCGCGCTCATTCAAATATTCCGGTCAACAGTTCGTCACGAGCATCCTCTTTGGCGGCATGCTCATCCTCGCGCTGCTGCTCACGCTCTCGGTCGGTGGCTACGTGGTCGTGCCGCAGCTCGCGGTGCTGACCGGCGTGGCGATCCTCGCGCTCCTCTTCGGCGTCGCCCTCGTCATGCCGATCGGCGGCGCGGACATGCCCGTCGTGATCTCGCTGCTCAACGCCTTCACCGGCCTCGCGGTGGCGGCGGCCGGCTTCGTCCTGAACAACCAGCTGCTCATCGTCGCCGGGACGCTCGTCGGGGCCTCGGGCACGATCCTGACCCGCCTCATGTCGAAGGCGATGAACCGGTCGATCGCGAACGTGCTGTTCGGCGCCTTCGGCTCTGCGCCGGCGGCCGAGGGGAGCATGACCGGCCGGGTCGACGACGGACGGACGGTCCGTAGCACGACCGCTGAAGATGCGGCCACGCTCCTCGCCTACGCTCGCAACGTCATCATCGTTCCCGGCTACGGCCTTGCGGTCGCGCAGGCCCAGCACAACGTTCGCGAGCTGGCGGACCTCCTTGAGTCGCGTGGCGTGAACGTCGTGTACGCGATCCACCCGGTCGCCGGTCGGATGCCCGGGCACATGAACGTGCTGCTCGCCGAGGCGAATGTCCCATACGAGAAGCTGATGGACATGGACGCCGTGAACCCCGAGTTCCCGCGCGCCGACGTCGCGCTCGTGATCGGCGCCAACGACGTGACCAACCCGGCGGCGCGCAGCTCGAAGGGCAGCCCGATCTACGGGATGCCGATCCTCGATGTGGACAAGGCGACGCAGATCATCGTGATCAAGCGGAGCATGAAGCCCGGCTTCGCGGGCATCGACAACGACCTGTACCTCGATCCAAAGACCCAGATGCTGTTCGGTGACGCGAAGGAAGCGGTCGCGAAGCTCGTCGCCGGAGTGAAGGCGACCTCCTAGTCCGCCGGCACGCCGCGCGCGGTCGCGATCCATCCGCGCGCCTGCTCCTGATGCCCCGACCACGCCCCCCATGACGATGCCGCCCACCGCAGGACGACGTCATGCCGCTCTTCGGGCGCCGCCGTGATGACCTCGTTGATCGTGACCTCGCCACGGTGCTCGGGGACCGCGGGCTTCGCCAGCTCGCGCGTCCGGCTCAGCCATTGCTGGACCAGGCGCAGGAGCGCGGGGTCACCATCGTGCTCGACCGCGATGCAGACGCCGGTCAGATGCGCGGCCAGGGACCGGCCCGACAGGATGTACCGGTCATGCTGCAGCGAGTAGCAGTCGACGACGAGCCGCCAGTCCGACGCGAGCTCCGAGTCATCGAACCGCTCCGTGCCGAGCCCCTGGAACCGCAGCTCGCAGGCCTCGCTCGTCGCCGCGCCGGCGGCGCCGCACTCCGGGCAGCTACGG
>JANLWM010000030.1:0-10077 GCA_031364525.1 Chloroflexota bacterium
CCATAAACCACCCGGCCCCGCCCCGCGCGCGGGGCCGGGGTAGGACGGTCGGCTGGGGGCAAAGCCCCTCGCCGCCTTCGTAACCAGTGTGATGACCGCGGCCCGGGGCTTCGCCCGGGCCGCTGCGTCTTCCCCGCGCCCGCGGCTGGGCAGCGGCCGCGTTCACCTAGATTTAGTGGCGGGCTTCCCATATCTTGTGTCTCATGCGCTGCCCGAGCTGTGGGAACCCGGACACCCGGGTCATCGACTCGCGTGAGGCGGGGGACGGAGCGTCCATCCGCCGGAGGCGCGCGTGCGACCGCTGCGAGGAGCGGTTCACGACGTTCGAGCGCAGCGAGTCGGCCCGCATCCAGGTCCACAAGCGCGACGGCACCCGGCAGGAATTCAACCGGCGCAAGCTCGCGAGCGCGATCGAGAAGGCCGCCTCCAGCAGTCTCTCGAGCGAGAAGCTCGGCGCGCTCATCGATGACATCGAGGCGACCCTCAAGCAGACCGGCACGTCGGAGGTCCCGTCGCAGCGGATCGGCGAGATGGTGCTCGAGCGGCTCGCGGACGTCGATCCGATGAGCTACATCCGTTTTCGGATCGTGTACGCGAAGCTCGACGACCTCACCGCGCTCCGCGAGGAGCTCGCGGCGCTCGACCGCCGCCGCGAGGTCTCGCGCGATCGGAAGGTGGCCGAGCAGATCGCGCTGCCGATCGATCCGGTCCCGGTCACGAGCGGCCCGCGCAAGCGCAGGCGCTGAGCCGCTGACCCCGCCCGCGACCCCCGGCCCGTTCGAGCTTGTCTGCTGGGACCTCGACGGCACCCTGACCGACAGCGTGCGCTTCGTCGTCGACACCGCGAACCAGGTGATCGTCCGACACGGCGGCGCTCCGCTCGAGTTCGATGTGGTCGGTCGGATGACCGGCCTGCCGCTCGAGCAGATCTTCCGGCTGGTCTGGCCGGACCTTTCGGGCGACGACGCGATCGCCTACCGCGGCGAATACCGCGAGATCTACGACGCGAAGGTCATCCCGGCGACCCGGCTGTTCGACGGTGCGCGGGACGCGGTGCGTACGTTCCACCAGGCCGGGCTGCTCCAGGCCACCGTCACCGGGAAGCGCGCTGCCGACTGCGAACGGATCCTGCGTGGGCTGGGCCTGGATGACGACATCGAGCTGTACCTCGGCGGTGATTCCGTGCCGCCCGAGCGGCACAAGCCGGCGCCGGACCTCACGCTGCTCGCCATGAGCCGGCTCGGCGTCAGGGCCGATCGAACGGTCGTGGTCGGTGACACCCGCACGGACATGAAGATGGGCCGTGCCGCCGGCGCGGCGACGATCCAAGTCCTTTGGGGCTACGAGCGGGGGGCGGTCCCGGAGGCCGACCGGACGGTCGCGACGTGGGCCGCCCTCGTCGACCGTATCCTCGGACGCTGATGGTCCTCTCCGATCGCGACATCCGCGCGCAGATCGAGCGCGGCCATATCGGCATCGATCCGTTCGACCCGAGCTGCATCCAGCCCGCGAGCCTGGACATCCGCCTTGACCACCGGTTCCGGGTGTTCCGCTCGAGTCACCATCCGTACATCGATCTCGCGCGGCCACTGGACGACGTCACGGAGCTCGTCGAGGTCGGCGACTCGCCGTTCATCCTTCACCCGAACGAGTTCGTCCTCGGGTCGACCCGCGAGCGCATTCGGCTGCCCGACGACCTCGTCTCGCGGGTGGAGGGAAAGAGCTCGCTTGGGCGGCTCGGCCTGCTCATCCATTCGACCGCGGGCTTCATCGACCCTGGCTGGGACGGCCATATCACCCTCGAGCTCTCGAACGTGAATAACCTTCCGATCACGCTCTACCCGGGGATGCGGATCGGGCAGCTCTCCTTCTTCCAGCTGTCCTCGCCCGCGGAGCGGCCCTACGGCTCGAGCGAGCTCGGGTCCAGCTACCAGGGCCAGTCGGGCCCAACGCCGTCCCGCTACCGCCTCGACCTGCCGGGCCGTTAGCCGTGTGCATCAGTGTCCTGTTGGTCACGTTCGCCGAGGCATTCGTGAACGTCTTCTTCGGCGCCCTCCTCCTGGTCATCTTCGCCCGCGTGATCCTCTCGTGGGTCCAGGCTCGCCTGCCGTTCGGCCTCAACGACTTCATCTTCAGCGTCAGCGAGCCCCTGCTTGGGCCGATCCGCAGGCTGCTTCCCGGCAGCGCAGGCATGGACTTCTCGCCGCTCATCCTGTTGATCGGTATCCAGTTCATCGAGCCACTCGTGCTCCAGCTCCTGCCCGCGCCGCTGCCGTGCCTGCCCTAGCGATCGACGAGCGTGGCGGCCGGGCCCACTTCGGCGTGCGCCTGATCCCGCGGGCGTCGCGGAACGCGATCGCGGGCGTTCGAGAGGGGGTCCTTCACGTCCGGGTCACGGCCGCACCGGTCGATGGCGCAGCGAACCGGGCACTCACGGAGCTGCTCGGCAAGACCCTGCACGTCGGAGGGTCGGCGATCCGCATCGAATCGGGGGGTACCTCCAGTCGCAAGCGGCTCTCGGTGCCGCTCCTCGCGCTGGAGCGGCTCCAGGCGCTGTCCGGGGCTTGAGGCGGTCAGTCCTTCTGGTCGAGACCGTGGCCGCCGACCCGGCGCGCGCGTCGGGCGAAGATCCGGTATCGGCGCTTCTCCTCGGAGCGGGCCAGCGCGTCACGCTTCGTCGTGATGTGGGCTTCCTCGCGCTCCAGCTTCCGATAGCTCGCGTAGCGATCGGCGCTGAGCGACCCGCTCTCGATCGCGGCCCGGACCGCGCAGCCGGGCTCGGCCTCGTGCGAGCAGTTGCCGAACCGGCACGCCCCTGCGAGCGTCTCGATGTCGCTGAACACGGCCGCGAGACCGGCGTCCGCGTCCCACAGCTGCAGCTCGCGCATTCCCGGCGTGTCGAGCACCAGGCCCCGCCCCTCGACCAGGACGAGCTCGCGGTGGGTGGTGGTGTGGCGTCCACGGCCATCGTCCCGGATCGACGCGGTCGGACGGTCGCCACCCTCCAGCGCATTGAGCAGGGTGGTCTTGCCGACGCCCGACGGACCGAGGAACACGACCGTGCGCCCGGGACGGCAGTACGTGTCGAAGACGGAAAGGCCGAGACCTGCGGGCACGCTCACCACGTGCACCGGCGTGGCGGGCGCGATCTCGCGGACCGCCGCGAGGGCGCCCTCCACGTCAGGGCAGAGATCGGCCTTCGTCAGGATGACCGCCGGCTCGGCGCCGCTCTCGTAGGCCACCGTGAGGTAGCGCTCGAGGCTACGAAGGTTGGGGGGGTCGTTGAGCGCGGCGACCACGAAGACGACATCCGCGTTCGCTGCCGCCACCTGTTCCTCGAACGCCAGCACGGCCTTGCGCGAGAACGACGTGCGGCGCGGGAGGACGGCCTGGATCACGCCGTCGCGCACGAGCACCCAGTCGCCGACGGCGGGCAGCTCCCCGACGCCGCGGGCCTCATGCCGCAGACGACCCGAGATCGTGGCCGGCTGCTCGCCACTCTGGCCATACAGGACATATCCGCCGCGGTGCTGCAGCGCGACGCGCGCGGGCTCGAGATCCGAAAATGCATTGATCGATCGGAGGGCCTCCCACGCGGGATCCCAGCCGAGCGCGATGAGTCGATCGTCCACGCGTTCCTCCATCAGCGTCGTCGACCGTCCGGTCGCGTCGCCGAGGGCGAAAGGGTCAGACGGCGGCGCGACCGGAGGTCCGGACCAGGGCGGCGAGCGCAACAGCCATCTGACACACCTCCATCACGTCATCGCGCGTCTCTAGCGCAGCGCAACGATAGCATCCGACCTCGAGTGAAGACCCTCGTTCGGCTCCTCGCGATCGTCACCCTGACCCTCATGGCCGCGCGCCCGGTCGCGGCTGCCGACACCGGTTGGGCGATCGACGCATTTCACGCTGACATCACGATCCGCCCGAACGGCGTCATCGCGATCGTCGAGTCCATCGACGTCGACTTCGGCGATCTCCAAAAGCACGGCATCTTCCGCACGATCCCGACCCGCTACCGCTACGACGACCGGCGGGACCGCGTCTATGCGCTCTCGGTGCAGAGCGTCACCGATCGCACCGGACGGCCATGGACCTATCAGCTGACGAAGGGCGATGCGGCAACGCAGATCAAGATCGGCGACGCAGCGCGCACAGTGAGCGGCAAGCAGAGCTACCGCATCACCTACACGGTCGGCGGCGCGCTCAATACGTTCGCCGACCACGACGAGCTCTTCTGGAACGTGAACGGCGATCAATGGGAGGTGCCCGCTCGGTCGGTGAGCGCGAGCGTGACAGTGCCGCCGGGCGCGATCCAACGGGTCGCGTGCTTCGAGGGTCCCGCCGGATCGACGGCGATCTGCCGAGCCACGAGCGTTGCCGATCGAGCGGAGCTTGTCGCCACCCGGCCCCTCGGGCCGGGCGAGCAGCTCACGGTGGTCGCGGGGCTGCGAAGCGGTGCCGTCGCCGCCGGAGCGCCGGTCCTGGTGGATCGGCCACGCGGCATCGCAGACTTCTTCTCGACGTCACCGGCAGCGAACGCGACGACCGCTGTCGCGTTCGTGCTCGGCGTGCTCGCGGTGTGGCGGCTGTGGTGGGCCCGCGGGCGCGACCGCGGACGACCCCGCGGTGCGATCGTGGCCGAGTACGAGCCGCCCGCGAAGCTGCGGCCCGCGCAGCTTGGGGTGCTCGTCGATGAGACAGCGGACCCCCGCGACCTCATCGCGACGATCGTTGACCTGGCGGTGCGTGGCTACCTGGTGATCACCGAGCACCCGAAGGAGGGCCTCTTCGGTCACGCCGACTGGACGCTCGAGCGGACGAAGAAGGCGGCTGATGATCTGCTGCCGTACGAGCGCACGTTGTTCGATGGGCTGTTCGCGGGCGGGGAAAGCGTGCTGCTGTCCTCGCTGAAGGGCACGTTCAGCCCGACGCTGAAGAAGGCGGAAGCCGAGCTCTACACCGACGCGATGGCCCGGGGCTGGTTCGTCGCGGACCCGTCGCACCTCCGCACCGCATACGCGGGCTTCGGGTGCCTGGTCGTGATCCTCGCGTTGGGCCTCACCTTTCTTCTGGGGTCGTCGTTCGGGTGGGGGCTGGTCGGTCTCGCGCTCGTTCCCGCCGGCGCGCTGCTCATCGTCATGAACCGGGCGATGCCCGCGCGGACCGCGGCCGGCGCCGCGATCTTCGCGCAGGCGCTCGGCTTCAAGCGCTACATGGACACCGCCGAGACCGATAGGGCGGCCTTCGCTGAAAAGGAGGGTCTGTTCACGGCGTACCTGCCCTACGCCGTGATGTTCGGGAGCGTCGAGAAATGGATCCACGCCTTCGCGGGCCTCGACATCGCGAAGGCCGCCTCGGGCTTCTACGTCGGCTCCGGCCCGTTCAACGCCGCGATCTTCGCCTCGAGCTTCAACGGCTTCTCCAGCACGCTCGCGAGCACGGTGGTCGCGACGCCCGCGGCGAGCGGCGGGAGCGGCTTCTCGGGCGGCTTCTCTGGCGGCGGCGGTGGGGGCGGCGGGGGCGGAAGCTGGTGAGCGGCCCCGACCCGGGCCGGCTCTCGGAAAAGGTCGGGTCGTTGATGCGGTCGGGCGTCGTTCCCGGTGTGGCCGTGGGCGTCGTCGATGCGGACGGCGCCCGGACCTGGGGCTTCGGGATCACGAATGTGGAGCACCCGCTTCCGGTCGACGCCGACACGGTGTTCGAGATCGCATCGATCACCAAGACCATGACCGCGACCGTCGCTGCCCGCCTCGCGGCCGACGGCCGGCTCGACCTGGACGCGCCGGTCCGGCGCTACATCCCCGACTTCCGTGTCGCCGACGCGGGCGTCAGCGCGCGGGTCACCGTTCGCGATCTGTTCACGCACACCGCGGGCTGGTTCGGCGAGTACCTTCCGCCGACCGGCCACGGTGCCGACGCGATCGCCCTGGCCGTGGCGGTGATGGCCGGTCTCGAGCAGGTCTCGCCCGCGGGGACCTTCTCGTACAACAACGTGTCGCTGACGCTCGCGGGCCGGATCGTCGAGGTCATCGCCGGCAGGCCGTACGAGCAGGTGCTGCGCGAGCAGCTGTTCGAGCCGCTCGGCATGACCCGGTCCTTCTTCCGCGCCGAGGATGTCCTGTACGACCGGCTGGCCGCGGGGCACACCGTGCAGGATGGCCGGGCGGTGCTCGTGCGCTCCCGACTCGCCGAAGGTTCGGGCGGAGCCCCGGCCGGCGGCGTGCGATCGACGGTCCGCGACCTCCTGCGCTACGGCCGGGGCCACCTTGGCGGCGGCGTCGTTCCGTTCGTCCCCGACGCGGCGCTCGCCGCGATGCGCGAGCCCCGGATCGCGATGGGTCCCGCCGGGCACGTCGGGCTCTCCTGGTTCCTCGAGGACCGTGGCGGCGTCCGGATCGCGTCGCATGGCGGCGCCACGGTGGCCCACATGAGCCAGCTCGCGCTCGTCCCGGCGCGCGGCGCCGCCCTCGCGATCCTCACGAACGGGGCGAATGGTGCACGGCTCTGCGCCGAGCTCACCGAGTGGCTCCTGGTCGAGTGGCTCGGGCTCCCCGGTCGTCCGCGCCCGGCACCACTGGAGCGGCAACCGGATCTTCGGCCCTACGCCGGCAGCTACCGGGCGCCGTTGTCCGATCTCACGCTGGCCGCCGAGGATGGCGCCCTCGTGCTGCGGGTGACCTGGAAGGGCTCCGTCGCCGAGCGCCCCACACCGCCGCCGGTGCGCCTCGTGTTCACCGGACCGGACCTGGTGGTCGCGACGACGGGGGAGCCACCGGCCGTAGCTGACTTCATTCGGGGCCCGGACGGTGCAGTGGCGTTCCTGCGCTGGGCCAGCCGCGTCCGGCAGAAGGTCGGCTGATCGCCGTCACCCGGCTGGCACTCTTTCAGACCGTCGTCGCAACCCAACGTCGGGCGGCGTTGCATACCATCGCGATGAGCCCATAACCGCAGGTGAGGGAGACATCCGCATGAGCGTGTATCGCGCCGAATACATCTGGATCGACGGCTCGAAGCCGACCCCGAAGCTCCGCTCCAAGGCGAAGGTCGTGCCGCTCGGCGAAGCGCCACCGGTCTGGGGCTTCGATGGCTCCAGCACCAACCAGGCGCCCGGCGCGAACTCCGACTGCGTCCTGAACCCGGTCTTCGTCTGCCCGGACCCGGTGCGGGGCGGCGAGAACAAGCTCGTCATGACCGAGGTCCTGCTCACCGACATGACGCCGCACCCGACGAACACGCGCGCGGCGAACGCCGCCATGGCGAAGAAGTACGCGACCGACGACACCTGGTTCGGCATCGAGCAGGAGTACACGTTCTTCGACGGATCCCGGCCCCTCGGGTTCCCCGACAACGGGTTCCCACCGCCGCAGGGGGGCTACTACTGCGGCGTCGGCGCCGATGAGGTCTTCGGCCGGGATGTCGTCGAGGCCCACCTTGACGCCTGCATCAAGGCCGGTCTGCGGATCGCGGGCATCAATGGCGAGGTCATGCCCGGTCAGTGGGAGTTCCAGATCGGACCGATCGGTGCGCCGGCCATCGGCGACCAGATGTGGATCGCGCGGTGGCTCCTGTACCGCGTGGCCGAGGACTTCGGGGTCAGCGCGACCCTGTATCCGAAGCCGGTCCGTGGCGACTGGAACGGTGCCGGCGCGCACACGAACTTTTCGACGAAGGCGATGCGCTCGAACTATGAGGCGTGCGTGGCCGCAGCCGAAGCCCTGAAGCCACGGCATGACCTGCACATCAAGAATTACGGCTACGCCATCGAGGAGCGGCTCACCGGTCTGCACGAGACCGCGTCATACAAGGAGTACAGCTACGGCGTGTCGAACCGGGGCGCCTCCGTTCGGATCCCGTGGCAGGTGGCGCGCGACAAGAAGGGCTACATCGAGGACCGCCGGCCGAACGCCAACTGCGACCCGTACGTCGTCACGCGCCTGATCATCGAGACCGTGTGCGGCGCAGCGGAGAAGCGCAAGCCGACCCTGTTGAAGGCGGCGAAGCGCCCGGTCAAGGCGAAGCCGAAGGCGAAGAAGAGCGCCGCGTAGACCGAGCGCGCGTTTCGCGACAGCGCGTACGCCGGGACCGGCTTTGCCGGCCCCGGCGAGCCCCATTCAAATGGTGGACCCAGCTGGATTCGAACCAGCGACCCCTCGGATGTGAACCGAGTGCTCTAACCGCTGAGCCATGGGTCCGTCGCGGTGCGGTCTCAGTCTACGGGCGACCGGCCCCCGGTCGGGGGAGACCGGGTCGCATCTCCCCTGACGGCGGGAGGCCGATCACCGCGCATCGGACAATCTGTCGGTCGGCGTCCAACAGGACAGGGGAGGGTCGGTGGCGAGCGCGTTGAGCCGTGGGCGATCGCACGGCGGGCACCGCCGCACGGAGAAGGCGTGCCCGCTCTGTCTTGCGACCGCGCAGCCGTACGCCAGATTGCCGCGGGACACCCGCTTCGCGCCTCTCGTCGACGCGCTCATCCCGTGGCTCCTCGCCCTCGGCCTGGTCGTTCCGATCACCTTCGCGGTGGACGGGGAGGCCCGCATCTTCACCGCCGGCGCGGCGTGCGGGATCCTGATCGGCGCCGCGTTCGCCTGGCAGCTGCACCGGAAGGATCGCCAGACCGGTCTCGCGGCGACGGCGCGGGTCAGGGCACAGCTGACCGCTGAATCTGAGGCCCGCGCGAACACCGTGATCAAGCAATTCGAGTGGGCGGTCAATGACGTCGCAGCCCTGCGGCTCAAGCTCGTGACCGCGGAGGCGGAGGCCCGCGAGCACGCCCAACACGCCTTCGTCGCCGAGCTCGATCTGCGGCGGATCGAGCGCATCGTGCGAACGCGCGACCGGCGCCGCGCGGTCGACCTGGTCCCCGACGCGCTTTCCCCGGTGGCGGCGGCGCATCCCGCGGAGCTGCCGCCGGTCGACCTTCGGTGTGAGCTGAGCGACGCCGGGCCTCTCGCGTGGCTCGAGCTCGCGTCGGACGATCCGGACAACCTCCCGTCACGGGTCCGGGTGTTCGAGCGCGGCGGAAACGTGATCTGCGTCAGCGATCCCGCGGTCCACGGCGTCACGCCGGATGGTGGGGCGCGTAGCACCTCGCTGCGCCTACCGTTGCCGCCGGAGCTCGCAAGTGCGGCGCGCCGCGGCGAGCTGGGTGCGTATCACTTCGAAGCGCTCGTGAACCACCGGTGGGTCAACGTTCGGTTCCATTGGAAGCGGTCGAATCTCTATAAGGACAAGCGCGGGCGGGTGTACCGCAGCGGCTAGGGCAGGAGCGCGTTGACCGCGATATCGCTGACGATCAAGAGAGCGGCCATGATCGCAACAACGATGCCGATGCGGCGAAAGTCCTTCACAACGAACGCTCGCTCCTGTTGCGCCTCACGCTCCAGGCTCGGCGACGCTTCACCGACCGCGCGTGCTGTACCCGCGCGGATCGGCGCGCCGGCACGGCCCGATCGCCGGGTCGCGGTATTGGCCGTCGTGGCCACCGGGCGGTCGTGTGCGGCGGGGCGCGCGCTCGGTGCCGTGCTCGGACGGCGCTCGCGAGTCGATCGTCGCTGCCTTCGTGCCATCAGGGCAACGATACGGGAACGGCTACTGTTTTTGCTTCATGCCGCTCGATGCGTCGGCCCTCTCCATCGGCCTCGTCGGGCTCTTCATCGCCGTCGCGGGGCTTGCCGCCTGGCTGCTCGTCCTGCAGCGCTCGGAGGCGCGCCTCCGCGGCCGGCTCCGCACGATCCTGAACGACGCGGGTTCGACGGGCCTTGACGAGGTCCTCGATACACAGCGGAAGGGCATCGAAGGGTTGAGCCGGCGCCTGGATAGCGTGACGGCGCTCCAGCGGGAGCTCGATGCGGCCGCAAAGCTCGCGCTCCAGCGGGTCGGCGTCGTTCGATACAACCCGTTCCAGGACAGCGGTGGCGACCAGTCGTTCGCGATCGCCCTCCTGGACCACGCGGGGACCGGCATCGTCATTTCGAGCCTGCACGGACGGGCGGAGTCCCGGATCTTCGCGAAGCAGATCGAGAACGGCAGGTCCACGCACTCGCTGTCCGAAGAGGAGCAGCAGGCGATCCG
>JANLWM010000074.1:0-3718 GCA_031364525.1 Chloroflexota bacterium
TCCACCATGAGGTCCGTGCCGCCGTTCAGGACATCCGCCCCGTCCGACCCGGCCGACCCGGCCGACCCGGGAACGGCTGCGAGCAACGCGAGGGCGCCCTCGAGATCGCGCGCGACATCCACCCTCACTGGTGAGGGACTATAGGAGTGTGGGTCGGCGCAACATCAACGAAGTCCTCGCGGCGGCGCAGGCCAGGCTGCCCCGGCTCACCCCCCTGCAGGCCGCCGCTGCGGTCCGCGACGGCGCCACGCTCGTCGATACCCGATCCAACGATCTGCGCCTGCAGGAGGGCGTCATCTCCGAAGCGATCCATGTCCCGCTGAGCGTCCTCGAGTGGCGGGTCGACGCGGCGTCCGGCTACCCGAGCCCCGCACTCGCCGGGCGCACCGAGCGGATGGTGCTCATCTGTAAGGACGGCTACTCGTCGAGCCTCGCCGCGCTGCGGCTGCGGGAGCTCGGCTTCGCCGAGACGACCGACGTCATCGGCGGGTTCATCGCGTGGGCGGCAGCCGGCCTGCCGGTCATCGCGGTCGAGGACCGGCCAAGTGTCTTCGGCGCGGCCACCGTCATCGTCCGTGACGGCCGGGTGCTGCTCGTGCATCACACCTACGGCGAGCTCAATTGGGAGCTGCCCGGTGGTGGCGCGGACCCCGGCGAGTCCGCGGAGCAGGCCGCCCGGCGCGAGGCGCTCGAGGAGGTCGGTGTGCCGATCTCGATCGAGCGGATGACCGGCGTGTATTGGGAGCCGCACGGCGCGCTCGGCTGGCATCACTTCGTCTTCCGCGCCTCGCTCGCGCCGGGATCGCCCGAGCCGCACGCGGCCGATCGGACGGAGATCAGCGAGTGCGGCTGGTTCGCCATCGATGCGCTGCCGCGCCCGATGAGCGACTTCACCGCCCGGCGCATCCTCGACGCGCTCTCCGATCGGCCGGCAGGCGTCTTCGTCGTGTCCGAACGCCGCTGGCTCACCTGATCAGCGCGGCGAGCCGAAGAGCGCGCCAAGCGCGCCGATGACCCCGGGGACCCACACGAGCACGAATGAAACAAGTACGACGATCGCGATCGCGCGAAGCAGTGGGCGGCGGCGTGACGGCCGGATCTCGACGTCCGAGAGGAGATCCCGTGCAGCCGCTGCGTCCTCGGCCGCCACGGCGACGCGGAACGCGCCTGGGCCGAAGCCGATACCGGACGGGGCGATCTGCCGCGGGATGCCGGCCTGCGAGTCGTAGCGGATCCGCGCCGGGATGTCCGACGCGCGCAAACGGCTCGCGATGACCTCCGCGTCGACCTCGCTATCGCCGGTCGCGACGACGATCTCCGCCTCGGTCAGAGACCGGCCCGCTTCGCCAGCGGCGGCAAGGCTTCGGCCGCGCGAGCCCGGACCTCGGCCGCGTCCAATGTCACCGGCACGAAGCTCCGCACGATGACCTGACCGTCCACGATCACGTCGCGGACCGCGCGGGACCCCCCGCCGTACACGATCCGGGTGGCCGGATCACCGCCGGGTCCGGCAAGGCGCTCCGCGTCCAGCACGATGACGTCCGCCTTCTTCCCCGTCTCGAGGGTCCCGATCTCGGCATCGAGCCGCATCGCGCGCGCACCGTCGCGCGTCCCCATCGCGAGGATGTCCCATGCGTTGAGCGCGCCGGGCCCGTGCAGCGACGCCGCGAGCAGCGCCGCGAGGCGGAGCTCATCGAAGCCGTCGAGCCTGTTGTTGCACGCGCCGCCATCCGCGCCGATGCCCACGGTGAGGCCCCGGTCGCGAAGGGCCCGCACGTCGGCGATGCCGCTCCCGAGCTTCAGGTTGGACGAGGGGCAATGCGTGATGGCGGCACCACGCTCGCGCAGGGTCGAGACCTCGGCGTCGTCGAGATGGACACCGTGCGCGATGACGCTCCGCTCGTTGATCAGACCGACCCCATCCAGATACGCGATCGGCGCCTGCCCGGTCGCCTTTTCGATGAGTGCCCGCTCCGTCACGTTCTCGTTCGAGTGGGTGTGCACCAGCAGGCCCAACCGCTTTGTGATGTCACCGACCGCCTCGAGCAGCTCCTGAGTGCAGGAGAGCGCGAAGCGCGGCGCGTACGCGTAGCCGATGCGGCCGTCGGCCGCCTCGTTCCACTTCATCACGAGGCGCGCGCTCGCGTGCAATGAGGCGCCCGTGGTCTCGCGGAGCCCCGTCGGTACGCCGTCGCCGCCGTCCATCATCGTCTGGCCGAATCGGGCCCGGATGCCGGATGAGACCAGCTCCTCCGCGATGACATCGCCGCCGTGCGTGGTCCCCATGTCCAGGATCGTGGTCGTCCCGGTCGTCAGGAGATCGAGGAGACCGAGCCGCGCCGTTGCACGCAGCGAAGCCTCGTCGTGCGCGGCCTCGAGCGGCCAGATGCGGTCGCGCAGCCATTCGAGGAGCGAGCGCTCCTCGGCAAGTCCACGGAAGATCGTCTGGACCAGGTGGATGTGGGTCTGGACGAGGCCGGGCATGACGTAGCAGCCGCTCGCGTCGATGACCTCACCGCCGGCGCTGTCGACGATGCGGTCACCTTCGATGGACAGGTCGCGCACGACGGGCGCATCCCCCGGCCGCATCGAGAGCACGGTGCCGCCGGTGATCCTCATGCCGCGCGCTCCGCAGCGACGAACCGGCCGTGACCGGGGAGCGCGGGGAACGCGCCGTCCAGATAGACAGTGGTGCCGCGGACGAGTGTGCGCACGACGGCGCCGGTGAACGAGCGGCCGGCATACGGGGTGAGACCGCTCCGCGTCTGGACGGCCGTCCGCCCGAGCGACCACTCCCGCGCGGGATCGAAGAGCACGATATCGGCGTCGGCCCCGCTCGCGATGCGGCCCTTGCGCGGGGAGAGCCCAAAGCGGTCCGCCGGCTTCGCGGCGAGCCGCCAGGAGACGAAGCCTGCGATGGCGCGCGGGTCGATGACCCCGCGCGCGCGGCGGACGGCCTCCGTGAAGGTCGCCGGCAGCAGCGACTGCACGCCGGCCACCCCGCCCCATGCCGCGAAGATGTCGTCCTGGCCGCGCACCTTTGCGGCGGAGGGACAGGGCGAGTGGTCCGATGCGATGAGGTCGATCCTCCCATCCGCGACCGCGTCCCAGAGCGCGTCACGATTCGCGCGCTCGCGGATCGGCGGCGCGCACTTGAGCAGCGGACCGTGGACGAGCACATCCGCGTCGTCGAACACGAGATAGTGGGCGCATGTCTCGACGGTGATGTCCGTGCCCTCGGCACGCGCGACACCGATCGCGCCGAGCGCGTCCGCGGCCGATAGGTGGACCACGTGGATCCGCGCGCCGGTGCCTTTCGCGACAGCGCACAGGCGCGCGACCGCGCGGATCTCGGCGAGCGGCGGGCGCGATGCGAGCCAGGCACCCGCATCGACCCGGCCCGAGGCCCGGACCCGTGCGGTCGCTTCGCGCACGAGCGTGTCGTCCTCAGCGTGCAATGCGACGAGGAGCCCGGCCGACGCCGCTGCGCTGATCGCCGCACCCAGGTCCTGATCCGCGAGCGCCGGGAACTCCGGCACGCCGCTGTCGCAGAGGAACGCCTTCACCCCGACGACGCCTCGCGCGGCAAGCTCGCGGAGCGGACGGGGATCCGTCCCGACGAGGCCACCCCAGAGCGCGAAGTCGACGATGGAGGATCGCTCGCCGGCCGCGCGTTTGAGATCGAATGCGCTGCCATCGATCACCGGCGGCAGCGAGT
>JANLWM010000024.1:0-1874 GCA_031364525.1 Chloroflexota bacterium
CCACTGGGCGGGTGCATCAGTCCCGAAATGGTCCGCAGGGTGGTGGTCTTGCCGGCGCCGTTGCTGCCGATGAGCGCGACGACCTCGCCCTGATCGACCGTGATCGAGATGCCGCGGAGCGCCTGCACCCGGCCGTAGAACGCGTCGACGCCTGCAAGCTCAAGGAGTGGCATCAGGCGCTCTTGCCCAGGTACGCCTCGATGACGCGGGGATCACGGCGGATCTCCTCCGGTGAGCCGAGGGCGATGCGTTCGCCGTGGTCGAGGACCGCGATCTGACGCGAGATGCCCATGACGACCTTCATGTCGTGCTCGATCAGGAACACGGTGACGCCGCGGGCGAGGATCTTATCCACCAGGCGCATGAGCTCGACCTTCTCCTGCGGCGTGAATCCGGCGGCGGGCTCGTCCAGCAGGAGCAGCTTGGGCTGGGTGGCCAGCGCGCGCGCGATCTCGAGCCGGCGCTGCTGGCCATAGGCGAGGTTGCGCGCGTAATTCTCGGCATGGCGTTCGATGCCGACGAACTGCAGCAGCTCCATGGCCCGTTCGGTGATCTCCCGTTCCTCACGCCGCTCGTACCGGGTCTTGAAGATCGAGTCCCAGAGCTTGCTGCGGGTACGGCAGTGCTGACCGACACGCACGTTGTCGAGCGCGCTCATGTATTCGAACAGGCGGATGTTCTGGAATGTGCGGGCGATGCCCATCGTGGCTGCCTGATGGGGCTTCGCGCCGGCGATGTCCTGCCCGTTGAAGACGACCCGGCCCTCCGAAGGAGGGAAGATGCCCGTGATGCAGTTGAAGAGCGTGGTCTTGCCTGCGCCGTTCGGGCCGATGAGCGCAAAGACCTCGCCACGCTTCACGTCGAAGGACACGTCGTCCACCGCGACGAGACCGCCGAAGCGCTTCGTCACGTGCTCGATCCTCAAGATGTGATCCGGCCCCGCTGCGGCTGTCTCCGGAGCGGGTAGGACCGGCGTCACGGTCATGATGCGGTCTCCGCGTTCACATCTTCGATCGTCGTGTCGTCGCGCACGCCTTTGACGAGCTCCTGGGCGCGCACGCGGCTCGGGATGAGGCCCTGCGGCCGGAGCAGCATCGTGAGGACGAGGATCAGGCCGAAGATCAGGAACTTGAGGCGCTGGACCTCCTGGCCGATGCCGGGCCAGTCACCGTTCGGCGGGACCAGTGACGCAAGCCCGAGCGACGTGGCCCACTCTTCCGCGAGCGGCGGGAGTGCCGGTAGGAAGATGAACGTGACGAAGTAGATCAACAACGAGCCCACGATCACGCCTGGGATGTTGCCCATCCCGCCGAGCACGACCATGACGAGGATCGTGATCGAGACCGAGAAGCCGAAGTTCTCGGGGCTGACGAGGGACAGCTTTGCGCCGTAGAAGGCGCCGGCGAAACCGCTGAATGCCGCACCGATCGCAAAGGCAAGGAGCTTGATCCGCACCGTGTTGACGCCCATCGCCGCGGCAGCGACCTCGTCCTCGCGGACCGCCATGTACGCGCGCCCCACGCGAGATCGCCGCAGGTTGTTGACGAGGACGACGCTGACCCCGACGAGGATGACCATGATCACGTAGAAGCCGAGCGGCGCCACGATCTTCAGATCCTGCACGAACCCGAGCGGATCGCCGACCCAGGGACCGCTCACCCAGACCGGCAGCACCGGCTTGTCGAGCGCCGAGATCCCGTTCACGCCGCTCGTCCAGACCGCCGCGTTCTTGAATACCCGAGGCACGATCTCGCCGAACCCGAGCGTCACGATCGCGAGGTAGTCCCCGCGGAGTCGCAAGGTCGGCGCGCCGAGAATGACACCGAAGCCCGCGGCGACGAACAGGGCGATGAAGAGCACGATCCAGAACGGCA
>JANLWM010000150.1:0-18992 GCA_031364525.1 Chloroflexota bacterium
CGCCGACGCGCTGCCCGCGAGCAGCGGCCGCATCGGCGTCGAAGGCCGCGGCGAGGAAGATCGGGCTCCGGTCGGCGTAGAAGTCGAGGACCTCCGGCGCGTCTGCCGGCAGGCGGAAGCCGTGCGCGGTGGCCCATTCACCGACCGCGGCGCCGCCGCCCTTGAGGACCGTGATATCGAGCGCGTCGATCTTCGTCTCGAGGAGGATCTGCACGCTATCCGCGGACGAGCGGGTCGCCGCCTGTGCGAGCGGGAAAGCTGCCCTGATCGGTTGCGTCTCGCGCACGAGGCGCTGGAGGGTCCAGGATCCGCCGCGCTCGACGCTCGTCGGCACACCCGGCAGCGGGGTGAGCGAACCGAACTTCCCGCCGCCGCCCGCGAACTGGAATGCGGTGATGTAGTGCTCCACGCCGTCGTGGTAGCCAACGAAGGTCGTCGTGCGCAGGAGGTTCACCGCGCCGTTCGGGCCGATGAGCCCACCGCACGCGAATGCGGGTGCCGCGAAGATGGTCATCGAGAGCACGACGCCGAGCGCGAAGATAAGGGGCCGCCGCATGACCTGCCTCCCGCTCCGGCCAGACCCGCTGGTCCGGTGATGTGGAGGTAGACGTTGGAACGGGCTGGTCGGTTCCCGGACCCTCGATAATCAACGGATGGCCCGCACCGATTACTACGCGATCCTTCAGGTGGCCCGCGACGCCTCGGAAGACGATGTCCGGAGCGCGTACCGGAAGCTCGCGCGCCAGTACCACCCCGACGTGAATACGGCAGAGGACGCGGCCGTCCGCTTCAAGGAGGTGACCGAGGCATACGAGGTCCTCTCCGATCCGCAGCGGCGCCAGCGCTACGACATGTTCGGCAGCACCGACGGGACCGCCGGTTTCGGCATCGACGATCTGTTCAACACGTTCTTTGGCGGCGAGATGCGGCGGCGCGAGCGCGGCCCGATGCGCGGCGCCGACCTGCGGATGCAGATCGAGATCGAGCTCATCGACTCGGTCCGCGGCGGCGAGCGAGTGATCAAGGTGCCCCGGCTCGAGAGCTGCGAGCGCTGCGACGGCGACGGGGCCGAACCGGGCTCGACGGCCACGACCTGCGCGACCTGCAGCGGCAAGGGTGAGGTCCGCCAGGTGCAGCAGTCGGTGTTCGGCCGATTCGTCAACGTCTCCACCTGTCCCCGCTGCGGCGGCGCCGGGAAGACCTTGGACAAGATCTGCACGCGCTGCCGCGGGGAAGGCCGCGAGCGGAAGGAGCGTGACATCACGCTGACCATCCCCGCGGGCATCGACGACGGCCAGCAGCTTCGCGTCGCAGGCGAAGGTGAGGCGGGGATGCGCGGAGGCCCATCGGGCGACCTGTACATCCTCATCCGCCTGACCGAGCACGCGCGCTTCAAACGCGAGGGCGACGACCTTGTGCACGTCCTGCGCATCTCACCCGCGCAGGCGGCCCTCGGGGACGAGCTCGACGTTCCGACCATCGAGGGCGACCACGCGAAGATCAAGGTCCCCGCCGGCGCCCAGCACGGCCAGGCGGTGCGCCTTCGCGGCAAGGGCGTGCCCCATCTCGGCGCGCAGGGCCGTGGCGATCAGCTCGTCTATCTCGACGTCGTGATCCCGCGGACCCTCACCAAGGAGCAGAAGACCATCTACCAGCAGCTGCACGCGGCCTCGGGCATCCCCGAGCAGGCAGAGGACGATCGCGGCGTCTTCGACCGGATCAAAGACGCCTTCATCTAAATCACCGCCGCCTTCGGCGGCGTCCGCCGCAGGCGCTTCGGCTTCCGCCTCCGAGTCCGAACCGATCCGGTGGCTCGAGATCTCGGTGCCGGCGCACGCGGAGGCGGTCGAAGCGGTGAGCGAGATCCTCGGGCGCGTGGGGTACAACGGCGTCGCCGTCGAAGAGCCGCTCCAGCCCGGCACGCTGCATGTCGTGAAGGCATATCTCGTCCATGACCACGTCTCGCGCATCCGCGTGCGCCGCGTTCGCGATGCGCTTGGACATCTCCAGGCATTCGGGCTTGGTCCGATCGGCGATCTGATGGTGAAGGAGATCAAGGACGAGGATTGGCTGGAGACCTGGAAAGCGTCGTTCAAGCCCATCCGCATCGGCCTATTCCTCGTGCGGCCGACCTGGTCCGACGCTGATCCGGGCGATGCCACCGTCCTATCCCTCGATCCGGGCATGGCCTTCGGCACCGGCCTCCACCCGACGACCCAGGGTTGCCTGCGGATGCTGTCGCGCGTCGAGCTTGCGGGCCTGCGGGTCGCGGACGTCGGCACAGGCTCCGCGATCCTCGCGATCGCTGCGGCCAAGCGCGGCGCGCGCGAGGTCATCGGGCTCGACATCGACGAGGTCGCGATCCATGAAGCGAAGGAGAACGTGACGCGGAACGGCGTCGCCGTCGCGCTCGCCGTGGGAAGCGCCGCCGATCTGGACGGGACCTTCGACGTCGTTCTCGCGAACATCGTCGCTGCGGTGCTGCAGAAGATCGCGCCGGACCTCGCTGCCCACCTCGCGACGGATGGCCGCCTCGTCGTCGCGGGGATCATCGCGACCGAAGAGGACGAGACCGTCGCCGCGTTCACCGCACAGGGCCTCCGCGTCGTCGAACGCGATCAAGCGGGCGACTGGGTCTCGCTCGAGCTGACCCGCTGATGCATCAGTTCTTCGTCGATGACGCTCCCGCACAGCGCGCGGTCATCACCGGCGAGCAAGCGCGCCAGATCGCGACCGTGCTGCGGCTCGAGCCGGGCGAGCGCATCACGCTCGTGGCCGATCGCACCGCTTACGAGGTCGTCCTCGAGTCGGTCACTGCCGCCGAAGTGACCGGCCGCGTGGTCAAACGGCGCCAGCTCGCGACCGAGCTCCGGTTCGACCTCACGCTCGGTCTGCCGTTGCTGAAGGGCGATCGCGGCGAGGAGGTCGTCGAAGCCGTCAGCCAGCTCGGCGTGCGCCGCGTGGTGCCGTTCATCTCGTCGCGCTCTGTCGTGAGAGAGCTCTCTCCGGCGAAGCTCGAGCGTTGGCAACGGATCGCGCGCGAGGCGGCCGAGACCGCGCATCGGGCGATCGTTCCGGTCATCGAGTCGCTCGCGACCTGGGAGGACCTCTTCGACCGGCTGACCGGCCGCATCGTGGTGTGCTGGGAGGCCGAGGAGCATGCCTCCCTCGTGGAAGCCGCAGCCGGTGATGACATCTCGCTCGTCATCGGGCCAGAGGGTGGACTCTCGCTCGAAGAGATCGGCGTCGCGCGCGAGCATCACGCCGTGATCGTGTCGTTGGGCCTCCGCACCCTCCGGGCCGAGACGGCCGCGATCGCGGCCGTCGCGGTGCTCGCCTCACGACGCGAGTAGCGCCCGGGGGCTCGCCTAGATCCCGACGACCCCACGCTCCTGCAGCTCGCTGCGATCGAAGAGCGCGCGGTTCACCAGGAGGCGTGCCGGTGTTGCGCCCGTCGCGAGGTCCGCGCCAAGTCCGGCGGTGACCCGCCGCGTAAGGATCAACGCGAGCAGCGCGACCCCCGCGACGACCGTGGGCGTGACGCCATCCTGTTCCCAGATCACCGCCGGGAACACCCCGAAGGACAACAGCGAGCCGAGGGGAAGCAGCCTGCTCGGCGCCGGACGCACCGTGAGCCGGAGCACCATCGCGGCAAGGACCGGCAGCAACATGATCACGAACGCGACACCGTCCGCGGCGAGCGCGAGACCCCAGCCCGCGGAGTTCGCCCGCCCCCCGTCGAAGCCGTGGAAGGCCGGCCACATCTGGCCGCACACTGCCGCGAGTCCACAGAGGAGCTGGACCTCGACCGGCAGCCCGAACGCCCGGGCGGCCAGTACCGCGACCAGGCCCTTTGCCGCGTCGAGCAGCCCGCCAACAGTGCCCTCGACGGGGCCGACCACCTTCCAGAGGTTGCTCCCGCCGAGCTTCCGGGAGCCGACCGCGCGCAGGTCCACTCCTCGGAGCCGGGCCACCCAGTAGGGGAAGGACACTGAACCGCCCAGATAGGAGAGGGCGATCGCCACTGCCGCCCCGAGGGTCATGGCATGCAACATGTGCGCACCTGTACCTGCGGACCGCGTCCCATGGCGATATGATGGGCCATGTCGGCGGCCCTTTGGGGCTCGCCGGCTTCGTCTTCTATGACCGAAAGCGGGGTGACCCTCTCAACAGCATGTCCGAAGTGATCATCGGCGATGGCGAGTCCTTCGAGGCCGCCCTCCGTCGGTTCAACAAGAAGATCCAACAGGCCGGGATCCTCGCGGAAGCCCGCAGGCGCGAGTACTACGAGCGCCCCGCGGCGCGCCGCAAGCGCAAGGAAGCCAAGCGTCGCAAGCGCTGAGGCGCCGTCCTCGCCCGGACCTGTGAAAGAGCGACTGGATCGCGATGTCATCACCGCCGTGAAAGCGCGTGACGACGTCCGGCGTGACACGCTGCGCTTCGTCCTGGCCGCCATCCGCTCGGAGCAGGACGCCCGACGCACCGCGGCGATCGACGAGCTGGTCAAGAAGGGCGTCGATGAGTCGGCGCGCGCCGCGCAGCTGGCCGAGCGCGCGCCGGACCGGCTGACCGATGAGCTGGTGATGGACGTGCTCAAGCGTCAGATCAAGATGCGGCGCGACTCGATCGAGGCGTTCGAGAAGGGTGGCCGCACGGAGCTCGCGGCGAAGGAGAAGGCCCAGCTCGACATCATCGCGGGCTACCTTCCCGCGCAGCTCGATGAGGCCGCGGTGGAGGCCGCAGTCCGTCAGGCGATCATCGACACCGGCGCCGCCGGGCCGAAGGACATGGGCAAGGTCATGACCGCGGTGCGGTCGGTCCTTGGAGATCGTGCCGAGGGCCGGGTCATCTCCGCCGTCGCCCAGCGCGTGCTGAAGGAGCGGGCGGGGGCGTAGTGGCGCAAGCGCAGCAGATCACCATCCTCATTCCCGATCCCGACGAGATGATGTTCGTCGCCGGCGACCATGAGACCAACATCGATCGCATCGAGCGCGAGTTCGGCGTGAAGATCGTTTCCCGCGGGGCGGAGCTTCGGATCAGCGGCGATCCGGCGTCGGTGGCCCGCGTCGGCGACCTCGTCGGCGCGATGCGCACGCTCTCCGGCCGCGACGACAGCCTGCGGAAGCCGGCGCTCGAGCGGCTCATCGGCGAGGCGAAGGACGCGCCCGTCGTGACGCCGCAACAGCTTCGCGATCACATCGCCACCACCGTGACCGGCAAGCGGATCGTGCCGCAGTCCGAGAACCAGCGGCGCTACGTCGACGCGATCCGCCACCACGACCTCGTGTTCGCCACAGGTCCGGCGGGTACCGGGAAAAGCTATTTGGCCGTCGCGATGGGCGTCGCCGCGTTGCGCGAGCGCAAGGTCACCCGGCTCATCCTCACGCGACCTGCGGTGGAGGCGGGTGAGCGGCTCGGCTTCCTGCCCGGGGATCTCGAGCAGAAGATCGACCCGTACCTCCGACCGCTCTACGACGCGCTGTTCGATCTCATGCCGCCCGAGCGCTTCGCTCGTGCGCAAGAGCGTGGCGAGATCGAGGTCGCGCCGCTGGCATTCATGCGCGGAAGGACGTTGAACGACGCGTTCATCATCTTGGACGAGGCCCAGAACACCACGCCGGCACAGATGAAGATGTTCCTCACCCGGCTGGGCTTCGGCTCGCAGGCTGTCGTCACCGGTGACGTCACCCAGATCGACCTGCCCGACCCGCGTTCGGGGCTGGTCATCGCGCGCGAGATCCTGCGCGACGTCGAGGGCCTTTCGTTCGTCGATTTCGACGACAAGGACGTCGTCCGGCACGAGCTCGTCGCCCGGATCGTGCGCGCGTACGATCGTCACGAGAGGTCGCCCGAATGATCCGGTTCGCCCCACGGCCCCGGTCGGTCGCGGAGGTCCGCGCCCTCATCCATGGCGACCCGCGCGTTCGGATGGTCGCGTTCATCGTCGCCACCGGGCTCCTCAGCGCGGTCGCCCTGCTCTTCTCACCGCCCGCGGTCGTCTCGTACGGCCGGGCCGGCGTCGTCGCCGACCACGAGGTCCGGGCACCGAACTCGACGGTCTTCGCCTCCGAGAGTGTCACCCAGGCCGAGCGCGAGAAGGCCGCGACGGCGGTCCAGCGCGTGTACGCGGCCGATCCTGCGGTCAGCGTGAGCGCGAGCACCAGGCTTGCCGCCGGCCTCGGATCGATCGCCCGGGTCCGCCAGGACGCGACGCTGCCGCGCGAGCAGCGCCTCGCGACGCTCGCCAGGCTCGGCGATGTCGCGTTCACGCCTGCGCTCGCGGCCGATGCCCTCGACATGACCGCCGCGGAATTCGATCAGCTGAGCAAGGAGATCGACGCATCCCTCAAGACCCTCTACGGCCAGGGCATCCGGCCCGAGCAGCTCGCCACTGCCGCCGCTGACACGGCCAAGGCCGTCCCGCAGGTGTGGACCGACCGTCAGAAGCGCGTGGGGGCCGAGCTGCTCAAGCAGAACCTGCAGCCGAACCTCATCTTCGATGCTCTCGCGACCGCCGCCGCACAGCAGGCCGCCCGCAACAACGTGTCGCCGGTCCAGGTCCGGGTCACCAGCGGCGAGGTCGTCGTGCGCGAAGGCCAGGTCGTGACGGAAGGGGACCTCGAGAAGCTGCGGGCCCTCGGCCTGGTCAACCCGGGCATCGACTGGAAGAGTGCGATCGGTCTGCTCAGCTGGGCGCTGTTGATCGCCGGCGTGGTGGCGCTGTTCGTCGAGCGCTACGCACAGGAGGCCTGGACCGACGATCGCAAGCTCATGGTCGTCGCCCTCTCACTCGTCGTCATCACCGCCGCCGGGCGCGCGCTCATTCCGGGCCACACCGTCGCGGTCTATTTCGTCCCGTTCGCCGCGGTCGCCATGATGCTGACCGTTCTCGTCGGCGGACGGACCGCGCTCGCAACGCAGATCGGAGGGGCGCTCCACGTCGGGATCATGTCGGGGCAGGTCGAGCTCGTCGCCTACGTGCTCGTGCCCGCGCTCCTCGGGATGGCGGCCGTTCGGCGCGCGACGACGGCGCGTGAGTTCGTCGCTGCGGCGCTGTATGTCGCGCTCGGTGATCTGGGCGTCATCGGGACGTTCCTGCTCGTCGGGCGATCGGCCGACACGCTCGGCGCGCTGCAGCTCGCGGCCGCCGCACTCATCAGCGGTGTCGCGTCCGGGGTCCTCGCGTTCGGCGCGATCGTGATGCTGGGACACCTCTTCCGCATCACCACGGTCTTCGAGCTGCGCGAGCTGGCCGATCCGAACCATCCGTTGCTCCGCCAGCTGCTGCTCCGCACGCCCGGGACGTATCACCACTCCCTGCTGGTGGCGAACCTCGCGGAGCGCGCGGCGGAGGTCATCGGCGCGGATCCGCTGGTCGCTCGTGTCGGCGCCTACTACCACGACATCGGCAAGATGCGGAATCCGCTCGCCTTCATCGAGAATCAGACGGGCTCCAACCCCCACGATGACCTCGACCCGGCGGTCTCGGCCAGCATCGTGTCGGCGCACGTGAGAGACGGACTCGCCCTCGCGGACCGGTATCGCCTCCCGCCGCAGATCCGGGAGATCATCCCCGGCCACCACGGCACCAGCCTCATCCGCTACTTCCACACGCTGGCCCAGCAGCGCGGCATGGCCATCGACGAGGCCGCGTTCCGCCACCCCGGCCCGAAGCCGCGGAGCAAGGAGGCCGGGATCGTCATGCTCGCGGACGGGACCGAGGCGGCCGTCCGTTCGCTCGAGGAGAAGACCGCCGAGCGCATCGGCGAGATGGTGGAACGGATCGTGAGCGAGAAGGTCGCGGATGGCCAGCTCGACGACTGTGATCTCACGCTCCGTGATGTGCAGCGCGTGAAGGACGCGTTCCGAGAGCTCCTCGCCGGCGTGTATCACGAGCGGATCCCGTACCCCGAGGATCGGATCGCTCGCGTGCCGCCGGCGGCGACCCCGCCGCCTCTCGCGTCCGGCCGCTGAGACTCTCGATCCGCGGCGAGGCCGCGTGCGACCTCGCTCCGGTCCGTCGTGCCGTGCGTTCAGCGGTCAGGCAGTTCGCGCTCCCGGCGGACGCCCGCGTCACGGTGGCGTTCATCGATGACGACCAGATGCGCAGCCTCAACGCGCGCTACCGGAAGAAGGACCGGACCACCGATGTGCTCTCGTTCGGCCAGTCGCTCGGTCGGGCCAAAGGTGAACGCGCGGTACAAAAGCTGCGCCGCGACGAGGACGGCTCGCTCGACGTCGGCGACATCCTGATCAGCGTGGCGCAGGCGTCGCGCCAGGCGAAGCGCCGCAGGCACGCTCTGGTGCGGGAGATCGCGTTCCTCGCCGCCCACGGGGCCCTTCACCTGCTCGGCTTCGAGGACGAGACCCCCGCCGGGTACCGGGAGATGGTCCGCCTTGGGACTGCCGCGACCGTGGAGGCACTGGCAGAATCCCACGGGTGACGACCAAGCGGCCGCTCCGTTACATGGCTGTGCTCCGACCCCTCGCCAAAGCGATCGCCGGCTGGGTCCTGGTCGTGACGATGCTCGCGGGCGCGCCCGGGGCCGGGTCGACGAACGACCTCATCCTCCAGGTCGATGGGCTCGTCAAAGGGTTCCCGGGCGACTCCGGCATCTTCATCGCGGACCCGTTCGCACCACAGCCGCTGTACAGCCACGACGCCGATGTCGTCTTCATCACCGCATCGCTCTACAAGCTGGGCATCCTCGCGCACGTCGAGAGCCTCGTCGATCAGGGCAAGCTCAAGTACACCGACACGATCGAGATCCACCCGGAAGACATCACCGAGGATGGCTCGTTCGAGGTCGCCGGCACGGTCCTCACCGTGGACCAGGCGCTCGAAGCCATGATCACCGTCTCGGACAACGGCACGGCGCTGGCGTTCTGGAACGGGATGGGACCCGCGAACATCAACGCGACGCTCCAGAAGCTCGGCCTCACCGATTTCCATATCGCGAGCAACGACCATGACGACAACACCGCCAGTCCGCGGGTCATCGGCCAGTACTTCACGCTCCTTGCGCAGAAGAAGCTCGTCTCGGCAGCGGCGTCCGATCGCATGCTCGCCCGCCTCGAGCGGCAGCAGATCAATGACCGGCTCCCGTCGCAGCTGCCACCGGCGACCGTGGTCGCCCACAAGACCGGCAATCTCGGGTTCGTGACGCACGACGCGGGGATCATCTTCACCGCGTCCGGGCCGCGGGTCGTGGTGGGCATGACCGCGAATACCGACCCGGAGGAGGCCGTGCACTTTCTGGCCGGTCTTGGGGCGCTCGTGTACTCGGCCGTGCTCGAGCCGCCGGCCACGGCCCGGTACCGGTTGCCGACGACGATCCCGTCGTTCGACACCGGTAGCGCGCAGACCGTATCCATCGTCGTGACCAACGCCGGCACCAAGCCGTGGTCCGCGGCCGGTCCCGCGAGCGTCGGTCTCATCTGGCAGATCACCGACGGACAGAAGAAGGTCGTCGGCGCATCGAGCGCGCCGGTCGCCCTCCCCGCGCTCGGTGTCGCGGCGAGCGGGCCTGCCACCCTTCCGATCACGGTCCCGGTGGTCGCAGGTGACTACACCATGACCGTGGGCCTCGTCGATGCGACCGGCCGGCCCCTCGCGCCGCTCGGCGCGGCGACGGGCGCATTCATCTTCCGCGCGCACGTCCCGTACCTCGTCAATGCCACGACGCGCGTGCCGCTGCTCCTTCACCGGAGCGAAGCGTCCCTGCTGATCGTCCAGTATTCGAACCTGCCTGCCGCGGGCGCCGACTCGCACACGTACACGCTGTTCTGGCGCGCGATCGACCCCGCGACGAGCAAGAGCGTGGCCTCCGGCACGTCGCCGCTCGGCATCAGCCTCGGGCCGGGGAGCGGGACGTTCTTCTCCCCGATCGTCGCCCCCGCATTGCGGGGGACGTACAAGCTGGCCGTCGAGATCCGCGAGGCCGGCCGCTCCGTGAGCGACGTGCAGACGACCACGGTCGAGATCGCCGGTCCGCGCTCGTATCCGGATGATCGCGACTCGGCCGTGCAGCCTGCGCCGCGCGGTACGCCGCCACCGTCGCTATCGCCGCGGCCGAGCGGAGCGCCGGCACCCGGACGGCCGTCGCCGAGCGGGACGCCCCGCGGCCGTACCCCGTCGCCCGCGCCGACGCCCTAGTGGCCTAGCGCCACCGGCTCAGGATGTTCTCGCGCCGGAACGCGAGCCGGGCGAGGAAGAACACGAGCGCGTCGCACACGAGCAGGAAGAGCGCGGTGCCGATGAACGACGAGCTGCTGAGCACGACCCGTCCGGTCACCTGCAGGATGCCGATGCCGACGACGGGCACCACGACGAGGCCGCCGATCTGCTGCGCGACGCGGACGTCGTTCACCCGCGTCGAGATGAGGATCCCAAGGTTCACCGACAACAGCGTGAGGAGCGGGACCATGATGATGATGGCGAGGATCCACCGCGGCGCCGTCACCGCGCGCACCGCTGCCGCGCTCCCGAGAAAGCTCACGGACACCAGGTAGATGCCGTACGCGAGCCATGTGACGAGCACCGCCGGGATCGCCGAAGCGAGGCTCTTCGCAAGCAACAGCTCGCCGACCCGGACCGGCGCCGCGAGAAGTGGCTCGAGGGTCCGGGCGGACTTTTCGCCGATCACCGAGTAGATCGCGATGGTCAGTGGGACCACCGTCGGAATGAGCATGAACAGGATCAGGAAGTACGTCGCGATAAGGCCCTGGACCGCCTCCTTGGGATCGAGACCGACGACCGCCGGCGAGGCGGCGTAGAGCGCGGCGACGTCCCGCTCGCTCGGAGGGAAGATCGCCGCCGTCGCGACCGCACCGATGCCCGCGGCGAGGATGACGATCGGAGGCAGCACGGTCATCCCGACCAGCAGCCGGTTACCGAGCGTCTCCTTCCATTCGCGCACGCAGACGGCGCGAACGATCGTCCAACGGTCGGCCGTGGTCGCGAGCGTCGTCACTGCTCGCCCTCGACGACACGTAGGTAGACATCTTCCAACGACGCCTTGCGCTCGGTGACGTACGCGATCTCGGCGCCGGCACCGACGAGCGCGCGCACGACGTTCGGGTTCACGCCGAGCGGGTCGGCGCTCGCGACGATGATCGAACCATTCTCCAGGTGCGCAGTGTCCACTCCGGGGACGGCCCGCACCATCTGGAGGTGGTCGGCGTTCGGCGCGGGCATCAGGCGGAACTCCGTCGCGTGACCGTACAGCTCCGCTCGGAGCTTCGCGGGCGTATCGATCCGGATGACCGACCGGCGGAAGAACGCGATCCGGTCGCACAGGCGATCCGCCTCATCGAGGTTGTGCGTGCACAGGAACACCGTGCGACCCTCGCCGCGGACCTGCGCGATGAACTCGCGTACCGTGCGCGCCGCGTCAGGGTCGAGGCCGGTCGTCGGCTCGTCGAGGAACACGATCCGTGGCTCGTGGATCGCCGCGCGGGCGATCGCCATCTTCTGCTTCATTCCTCGGGAGAATGTCGCGACCGCTTCCGTGCGCCGGTCCCACAGCCCCATGAGCCGCAGGTAGCGCTCGGTCTGCGATCGCGCCAGGGCCCGGCTCAGGCCGAAAAGCTCGGCGAAGAAGAGCAGGTTGTCCTGGGCCGACTGACGCTCATAGAGACCGGGCTGCTCGGTGAGAATGCCGACCGACGCCCTGATCTTCTCGTCATCGCGACCCAGGCGGTAGCCCGCGACCTCCGCGGTCCCGCTCGTCGGCGCGATGAGCGCGCACAGAAGCCGCAGCGTCGTGGTCTTGCCCGCGCCGTTCGGACCGAGGAAACCGAAGACCTCGCCCTCGCGCACCTCGAGATCGAGATCCTGCACCGCGGTGAGATGGTCGAAGCGCTTCGTCAATCGTTCCGTGCGCAGCACCACACCCACCGTGCGAGTGTATTTCGGAGCGGTCCCTAGAATTCAGCGATGACGGGGCTCGCGGACACCGATACCGAGCGGAAGCTCTCCGAGCTCTCATTCCTCCGGGAGATCGCGCAGCTCGCGTCCTCGACCCGCGACTGGGACGAGATGCTCCGCATCGTCATCGACCGGACCACCGACGCGTTGCGCGCGGAGGTGTCCTCCCTCTATCTGCTCGAGCGGCGCGACGGCGTGCTCCGGCTGGCCGCAACGAACGGCCTCGATCGGCGCTGGATCGGGAAAGCGACTCTGCGGGTCGGCGAGGGCATCACCGGCTGGGTCGCGAACGCGCGCGTTCCGCTCGCGGTCCGCGACGTGCGGAACGAGCCACGATTCAAATGGGTCCGGTCGGTCGACCAGGAGCGCTTTACATCCATGCTCTCGGTGCCGCTCGTCATCCGCGATGAGGTCATCGGCGTCCTGAACGTGCAGACCGTCGAGCTGCGTGAATTCCTGCACAGCGAGATCGACTTCCTGCAGACGATCGCCAATCAGGTCGCCGGGATCATCGAGAAGAGCCGGCTGCAGCGCGACGCGGAGCGCAAGCTCCGCGAGGTCTCGGCCCTGTTCGAGATCTCGAACGTCCTGACCTCCACGCTCGAGCTCGATGAGGTCCTGGGGCTCGTCGTCGACCGGCTCGTGCGGGTCTATCCCGGATCCTCGGGCGGGATCCTCCTCCGCCACGAGAGCGGCGAGGCGGTCCTGCGCGCGAGCTCGGGCACCCTGCCCCGCCAGGCCCTTGCCGCAGCCCGCACCGCGCTCACGGAGACCAGGCCCGTGATCCAGGGTGATGCCCTCGCTCTTCCCCTCATCGCCGGTGACCGGCTCGTTGGCGCGGTCGCGCTGAACGTTCCCGGTCAGGTCGAGTTCGCCAACGCCGAGGTCGCATTCGTCGGAACGCTCGCGAATCAGGCTGCGCTCGCGATCGATAAGGCCTCGCTCTATGCGCTCGAACGGAAGACGTCGGAGCGACTCCGGGATCTCGACCGCGCGCGCTCCGACTTCGTCGCCGTCGTGACCCACGACCTGCGGACACCGCTCTCGGTCATCCGCGGCTACCTGGATCTGTTCGCCGAGCAGACCAGCAACGGGCACCGGCTCCCGCTCACCGAGGCTTCGGAGCAGGTCGGCCGGCTCGACAAGCTCGTCGACCGCATCCTCGCGTCGGTGAAGGACGACCGTCCTGACGTCGTCGTCCGCCGCACGCGCTTCGATCTCCGCTCCGGTCTGATGAGCGTCGTCCGCGAACTCGGGCCGATGGCGCGAAAGCACCGGCTGACCGGACCCCGCGCTGGGGCGGCGCTCTGGGCGCGGGGGGACAAGCGCCGCACCGCCGAGGTCGTTGGCGGTCTGGTGCACAACGCCACGAAGTACGCGCCGGCGGGGTCGCGCATCGCCGTGTCGGTCGCGAAGGAGAAGGATCGGGCGATCGTTCGTGTCGCGGACGAAGGTCCGGGCGTGGCTCCCGAGGACCGGAACCGGATCTTCGAGCCGTTCGTCAGGCTCGACTCCGATGAGATCACCGGTACCGGCATCGGCCTCTTCTCGTCACGCCGCGTCGTCGAGGCGCAAGGCGGATCCATCTGGTTCGAAGACCGGCCCGACGGGGAGCGGGGCAGCGTGTTCGCATTCAGCGTTCCGCTGTCGGGCGCCGACGACCGATGACGAGCGTGCTCATCGTCGACGATGACCGGGCGATGGTCGGCATGGTCGCGTCCCTCCTCGGTTCCGAGGGCTACGAGCTCATCACGGCCTACGACGGCGAGACGGCGATCCGCCGTCACGCCGAAGAGCTGCCTGACCTGGTGATCCTCGACCGGCGGCTGCCGAAGCTGAGTGGTGAAGAGGTCTGCAAGCGCATCCGGGCGTCCGCCCGTACGCCGATCCTCATGCTGACCGGCGAGCGCGGTGAGGAGGAGCGCGTGAAGCTGCTCGATCTCGGCGCCGACGACTATCTGGAGAAGCCGTTCGGCCGCAAGGAGCTGCTTGCCCGCGTCCGCGCGCTGCTTCGGCGGGCGCCGCACGCGGCCTCGCCGTCGGTCGCGACGGATATCGGTGGCCTGCTCATCGATACCCGGTCCCATAGCGCGCGGATGAACGGTGTGGAGCTGCCGCTCACGCCGACGGAGTTCCGGCTGCTCGCTGCACTCGCCGCGCGCCCCGGCGAGCTCATTGACCGAAAGGCGCTCCTGCGCGCCGGGTGGCCGGACGAGCGCGATCCCGATCCGGAGTGGCTGAAGGCGCACCTCGCCCGCCTGCGCTCGAAGCTCGAGAGCGCTGGCGCGCCGGTCCCTGCGAATGTCCGCGGTGTTGGCTACAAGCTGGGCTGAGGCCCGTCTCGCATCGCGAAGAGTGACGGCGGACGTCACCCAACGGCAACCGTTCCGCTCCTGTCGGATCACCGCACCAGTACCTAGCGTTCGTCCATGGACGACGAACGCGACGCCTGTGCTCTCGTGGCGGTCGCCCGCAAGGACGGTGCGCCGACCCGAGACGTGCTCCGGGAGACGGTCCGGGGGCTCGAGTGTCTCGCCCATCGCTCCGGATCGGTCGATGGCGAAGGGGACGGCTCCGGGATCCTGACCGACATCCCGCGCGAGCTGTGGGCTGACGCGCTCGGCGCGACCGGCCTCGACCCGGCGATCGTTCGTGACCGGCGGTTCGCTGTCGCCCACCTGTTCATTCCGAGCGGCTCGGACGAGCAGGTCGAGGCGGATATCCGGCGGGTGCTCGCGCGCCACCGGATGGAGATCCTCCTCGAGCGGCAGGGTGCGACCCGCCGCGCCGCCCTCGGGCCGCGCGCGAAGGCCGGTGAGCCGCGGTTCTGGCAGATCGCCCTGCGGATCCAGGGGCCTGCGCCGCGCGCCGGCCGCCGCCTCTACCGGCTCGGTGTCGAGATCGAGGCATCCACCCCGGCGACGATCGTGAGCCTGTCGCGGAGCACCGCCGTCTACAAGCTGCGCGGCCATCCGCAGCAGCTCGCGGCGTACTTCACCGACCTCGCCGACCCGCGATTCCGCACGTCGATGGCCTTTGGCCACAACCGCTACGCGACGAACACATCGACGAGCTTCGAACGCGTCCAGCCCTTCCCGGTCTTCGCGCACAACGGCGAGAACAACACGATCGCGCGCTTGCGGGATGAGGCCGTGTCGCTCGGCATCGGGCTCTCGCGCGACGGCAGCGACTCACAGGATGTCGACGCGACGATCCGCGGGCTCGTGTTGGGTCGGGGCCTCGATCCGATCGAGGCGATCGAGCTGCTCTTCCCGCCGATCGTGAGCGAGGTCCGCCGACTGGACCCCGTCTCGCAGGATGCGTACACCCGCGCGCGTGCGGCGTTCGGACCGTTCGCGCAGGGACCGGCCGCGTTCCTCGCGCGGCTCGGGGACCTCTGCCTTGTTGGCGTGGACGCCATGGGCCTGCGGCCGCTCTGGCACGTCGAGACGGACGAGGCGCACGTGTTCACCAGCGAGCGCGGCTTCATCCCGCTCGAGCGCTACAGCTCCGACCCGCGACCGCTCGCGCCCGGCGAGCATGCCGGCCTCGAGCGCACCGCGCGCGGCTGGCAGTATCTCGACGAGGCCACGCTCCGCAGCCGCTTCGTCGCCCTGCGCGTGAAGCGTGGCTGCGCAGACGACGGCGATCGCCTGCGGCTCGACACGGGCGGTCCGGTCGTTGCACCCGCGTCACTGCCGGCAGCCCCGGCGCGCCGTCCGCATGAGAAGACGGAGCGCCGCGTCGAGGTCGGGGTCATGCCGGACGAGATCGAGGACCTCGCGATCCGGCGCGAGCAGCAATTCGCCGCTCTCGGCTACGAGCCTGAGGACCTCCGTCAGGCGATGTTCATGGAAGAGACCGCGAACGAGCCGATCGGCTCACTCGGCTACGACGGCCCGCTCGCCGCGCTTGCGACGAAGCGCGCGAACCTCGCTGACTTCCTTCAGGAGACCGTGGCCGTCGTCACGAATCCGGCGATCGATCGCGAGCGCGAGATCGAGCACTTCTCCACCCGCATCGTCATCGGACCCCGCCCGACGATCGATGGCCGCGGCCGGCCGCGGCGGTGGATCGAGCTTCGCATCCCGTTGCTGCTGGGCGGGCACCCGAGCGAGAGCGGCATCGCCGCCGATGACCACCGGCCGCTCGCGCGGAAGGCCGGCACATGGCTCCTCGAGGACCTCGTCGGCGAGCTCGGCGCGATGGGTCGGCGCCCCGCGGTCGTGCTCGAGTCGGATCGCGACTGGGAGGAGGACGCCCGGTCCGCGATCGCGCGTCTCGCGCAGGATGCCGTCGATGGCGTGCGATCGGGCTCGCGCGCCGTGCTCGTCCGAGACCGCGGCGTACGCGCCGAGGGGCGTGCGTGGATCGACCCGCTGCTCGTCGTCGCCGCCGCGCAGCGGGCACTCATGGCCCAGCCCGCGCTGAACGGGTCGCTGCGACGCGAGTGCTCGATCCTCCTGTCGGCGGGGAGCATCCGGAATCTGCATGACGTCGTCGTGGGCCTCGGTCTCGGCGCTGACGCGGTGAATCCGTACCTCCTGTTCGAGCACGCCCTTGCGACAAGCGATCCCGATGCGCTCCCGAACCTCATCGAGGCGCTGCGGAAGGGTATCGAGAAGGTCTGCTCGACCCTGGGCGTGCACGAGGTCCGCGGCTACGGACGCGCGTTCTCTGCTGTCGGCCTGGCCCCGGACGTGGCGGCGTTCCTGGGCGTTCGGACGTTCGCGGCGAGCGCAGCCTCCGGCACCGGCTGGGACGCCCTCGCGAAGGACGGCTTCGAACGCGCGACGATGCTGCGCGATCGGACTCCCGCGCGCCTTGAACCGGCGTTCCGCATCTACCCGCGGGTGTGGAAGGCCGCGCTCAGCGTCGCGAGCGGCGAGAGCCCGTACAGCGCGTACGCCGAGAAGCTTGCGACCATCGAGGCGGAGCACCCCGTGTCCCTCCGTCACGCGCTCGACGTGCGGGCCGCGGGCCCCGCGGTCGAGGAGGCATCGACCACGGCGGGCGAGCACAGCGCGCCGTTCTACATCTCGTCCATGTCGTTCGGCTCCCAGGGCGAGACCGCGTACCGCGCGTACGCCGAGGCCGCCAAGCGGCTGGACATCCTCTGCAACAACGGTGAGGGCGGCGAGCTGCCGGACCTGCTCGGCAAGTATCCGAAGTGGCGGGGGCAGCAGATCGCCTCCGGGCGGTTCGGGGTGTCCGCGCTCCTTGCGAACTCGTCGCGCTACCTGGAGATCAAGATCGGTCAGGGCGCGAAGCCCGGAGAAGGCGGTCACCTCCCCGCACGGAAGGTGTCGGTCAAGGTCGCGCTCGCGCGGAACGCGAAGCCGGGTGTGGACCTCATCTCGCCGTCGAACAATCACGACATCTACTCCATCGAGGATCTCGCCCAGGTCGTGCGCGAGCTGAAGACGGTGAACCCCGAGGCGAAGATCGCGGTGAAGGTGCCTGCCGTCCCCGACATCGGCATCATCGCGACGGGCATCGCGAAGTCCGGCGCGGACATCGTCACCGTGTCGGGCTACGACGGCGGCACGGGCGCGGCGCGGCAGCACGCGCTTCGCCGCGCGGGGCTCCCGGTGGAGATCGGCGTCGTGGAGGCGCACCGCGCGCTCGTGCGGAACGGATTGCGGGATCGCGTCGAGATCTGGTGCGACGGCGGGATGAAGAGCGCGCTCGATGTGGTGAAGATGCTGTGCCTGGGTGCGGACCGCGTCGGCTTCGGCACGCTCGCGATGGTCGCGATCGGCTGCACGATCTGCCGCGGCTGCCAGCTGGACACCTGCCACGTGGGCATCGCGACGCAGATCGAGACGGCGGCCGAGGCGACCGAAAAGGGTCTGAAACGCTTCGAACCGCAGGAGCTGGAGCGCGCCGTCGATCAGCTCACCCGATTCTTCGGCGCGATGCGCGCCGAGATCGCCCGCCTGGTGGCGTCGCTCGGGATAGAGAGCGTGCGGGATCTCGTCGGCCGCACCGACCTGCTGCAGCAGGTGCGCTCGACCGATCGCCTGGACCTCGCCGCGATGCTCGAGCCTGCCGGCGAGCGTGCCGCAGCGGCGTCCTTGGTCGCCGCGGGCGTCATCGCGATCGGTGCGGACGAGCCGCTCTCGGCGATGCACCGCTTCGTCGGCACGGCCGGCGCCGGGTCCCTGGCGCGCGCGCGGATCGGCGGCGGCGTGCCGGTGCCGCCGCCGATGCCCATTCAGTCGTTCAAGGGCGGATCGGTCGCCGGGAACGGCTTCGGCGCGTACCTCACCGACGGCATGTCGCTCGACATCGGCGGCGGCGCGCAGGACGGCGCGGCGAAGACCGCGCTTGGCGGCACGATCACGATCCTCAAAGCCCCGAACGCCGCCGGCGCCTTCGTCGACGGTGCGGTGGGGAAGTGCTTCGCCTATGGGGCACAGCGCGGCCGCTTCTTCGTCCAGGGCGGCGCCGACGCGCGGGCCTGCATCCGGCTGTCCGGCGCGGATGTCGTGTTCGGCGGCGACCTCGGAGGCTTCGCGTTCGAATACATGACCGCCGGCACCGCGGTGGTGCTGGGCGACCCGGGACAGTGGATCTGTTCCGGGATGTCCGGCGGTGTCGTGTTCGTGCGCATCGATGCCGGGCGCGGGATCGACGCCGCTGGCCTCACCAGCCGCCTTGCGAAGGGGGCGAAGGTGCACATCGCGGCGCCACGCGTGGCCGATCTTCCGGCGATCCAAGAGCTGCTCGGCGGCTACGGCCGGGCCCTCATGGGCTCAGGCCAGGAAGTCGAGGCTCGCACCGCGCGCGCGCTCGCGGCGTCGGCCACGACCGCGCTGCTCGCGATCCGTCCCGGGGGCGACGTCGTGGCCGATCAGACAGTTTCGACGGAGTAGCGAAGCGCACTGAAACGGGTGCCCGTTCGCAACTCTGGCTCCGCCGACGCAACACTGTCCACACGGAAGCCCGGACCTAGCGTCCACGCATGGACAGGATCGACACCGGCGACACGTCCTGGCTGCTCATCTCAACGGCGCTCGTGATGCTCATGACCCCTGCCCTCGGCTTCTTCTACGGCGGC
>JANLWM010000172.1:0-3143 GCA_031364525.1 Chloroflexota bacterium
CAAGACCTTCTCGGTGACCGGCTGGCGCGTGGGCTGGATCGTGGCCGCCCCGCACCTGACCAACGGCATCCGCAAGGTCCACGACTTCGTCACCGTCGGAGCGCCGGCGCCGCTGCAGGAAGCGGTCGCTGCCGGACTCACTCTCGGTCGGGCGTACTACCGCGACCTCTCGACGCACTACCAGGTGCGTCGAGACGCGCTGTTCTCCTCGCTCGATCGGGCTGGATTCAAGCCGCGCCTCCCTGAGGGCGCGTACTACATCTTCTGCGACATCTCCGGATTCGGCGCGGGCAACGACGTGACCTTTGCCCGGCGCCTCATCGCGGAGGTCGGCGTCGCCGCGGTACCCGGTTCATCATTCTTCTCGCGACCGGAGCTGGGGAAGGACCTCATCCGGTTCACGTTCTGCAAGACCGACGAGCTGTTGCGAGAGGCGGGCGAGCGGCTCGCTCGCGCCAGGGAGATCCTCACCTAGCGCTACTCGACCAGGATGACCCCGTCCTCTTGGTGCATTCGCCGGTAGGCCATGAAGGTCGCGTACCGGTCCGGCGACTGGACGACCGTGGCCGGCACCGCCGAAAGAGCGGCGAGGCTCGCGGTGGCGTTGGCGGCATCGGTCTGCCGGCCGAGCGCCCGGAGCGCCTGCGGGTAGCTGCTTCGCACGGTGAACACACCAGTCGCGGAGCCGAGCTGCATGCCGCGGTCGAATGCGGCGACCGCCTCGGCGAACCAGCCATCCTGATACGCGGCCTCGCCGTACGTGAGCCAGGCAGCGCTGGTCTCCTGCGCATACGCGTCGGCCTTCGCGCGCGCGTAGAAGCCATCACGCATCCCGGTCTCGGACCAGTCCGCGCCGATGAGCTGCTGGAGCCGGCCAAGGTCCTTCGGCTCATACAGGACCATCCATCGATAGCTGAAGGGCTGCCAGTTCGCGTTGAACCACTCATACGTCAGCGGCACGTTCGCGCCGAGCATGGGGTCGTTCACATAGAAGGACTTCGTGTCGTCGTCGTAGCCGCGTACGGTCCGCCAGTGCGCGATCCGCGAAATCGACGGGTCCTGCATCCACTGCGTGACCATCGGGGCGAAGCCGTTCGCGATCAGGCGCTTCATCAGCTCGACGGTGCCGTTCAGCCGGGAGACGGAGCGCAGGCCGTAGAGCCCGTTGACCCAGGGGTCCACGGGACCGGGGCCCATCCCGCGGCGAAGGTCGGGGCCACGGAGCGCCAGCCGCGCGACTTCCTGGTCCGCGTCGATGCCGAACATCGAGAGGGCCATGACGACGGACGCCGGGCCGCAGTTGTTGAGCGTTTGCCAGAGGTGGCGCATCGGGCCGAGATCGGCGTGCGCCGGGAGCGGCGCGAGCCGGTCATCGGCGCGCGCAGCCTGGGGAAAACCGCCAACGAGCGACAGCGCGACGAGCGCTGCGAGCACCACGCGGACCGGCCGGCCGACGGATCCCACCACCAGGAATGCTAATACCGCCTGAGTAGGATGGGCAGATGGGTACATTCGAGCAAAGCTCGGCCGGGGCCGGACGCACGACGGCCCGGCGCGGTCTTGCGGCCCATCCTGCCTGGTCACGGGCCTTCGGCCGCGACGAGCTCGCTTCCCGGATGATCCTGCCGCTGGTCGTCTCGGCATCGGTGGAGGACCGCGAGCGCATCGAGGGCACCGGTCGCCTGGAGCGCCTCTCCATCACGGAGCTGGTCCGAGATGCCCGCGCTGCGGCCTCGGCCGGTTTCGCCGGCCTCTTGCTCTACGGCGAGACGGACCGCAAGGACGCACGCGCGTTCATTGCGAGCGAGCGCGACCACATCGTGTCGCGAGCGATCCGCGCGGTGAAGGAAGCCGTCCCCGAGCTCGGCATCGCGACCGATGTCTGCGTCTGCGCCTACACGGAGCATGGGCAGTGTGTCCTGTTCCGCGACGGCGGCGCGGACGTTTCCGGGACGCTCGAGCGGCTCGGAGAGATCGCGACTGCGCACGCGGACGCAGGCGCCGATCTGATCATCCCCTCCGGGATGCTCGACGGAAGCGTCGCCGCCATCCGCGCCGCCCTCGCGGGACGTCATGAAGGCGTCCCGGTCGCGGCCATGGCAAAGCTCGAGAGCACCCTCTATTCGATGCATCCGATCCTGGTCGGCGCGACCCGAGTCCATGAACGCGCCGTGCCGTTGCTGGCGGCCGACGATCCGAGCGCGTCACGCAATCGAGCGCTCCGTGATGTCGCCGAGGGTGCCGACGCCGTCATCGTGAAGCCCGGCTCACCAGCGCTCGATATCGTCGCGATGCTGCGACCGATCGTCGGCCGGCCGGTGATCTCGTTCCACACCGTCGACGAGCACGCCGCGTTCGTGATCGCGGCCGAGGAGCTCGACGACGCGCGGGCCTCCGAGCGCGAGACGCTCGCGGCGTCTCGCCGGGCAGGCGCTGATCTCATCGTCAGCTACGGAGCGTGGAACGCGGCCGACTAAGGCCTCCTGCTAGCGTCTTCACATGCGATACGAGCGCGTCGTGCTTCCGAATGGCGTCCGCGTTCTGGTAAAGGACATGCCGGAGGCCCGGTCAGCATCGATCGCGGTGTACGTCGGTGTCGGCTCGCGCTCCGAGTCAAAGGTCGACGCCGGCACGAGCCACTTCCTCGAGCACATGGTGTTCAAGGGGACCACGAACAGGCCGAGCGCGTCCGAGATAAGCCAGCAGATCGAAGGCGTCGGCGGCACCGTGAACGCGTCCACCGACAAGGAGGCGACCGTCTTCTCGTCGTTCGTGCCGGCGCGGCACTACCTCCTTGCCCTGGACATCGTCTCGGACCTGGTCCGCGCGCCACTGCTTCGCGACGTCGACGTTGAGTCAGAGCGGAATGTCATCGTCGAAGAGATCCGCATGTACCGGGACCAGGCGCAGGACCGGGTGCACACGCTCATCGATGAGCTGCTCTATCCGAACCATCCGCTGGGGTGGGAGATCGCCGGCCGGGAGCCGGTCGTCCTTGGCCTGACCGCCAAAGGTCTGCGCGAATTCATGGACGCGCACTACGCGCCGTCGCGCATCGTTGTCGCCATCGCCGGGCGGATCGATGAGGCCGAGGCGATCGCGGCGGTCCGCGCGCGTTTCGGCGACCTTCCGGCCCGTCCTGC
>JANLWM010000189.1:0-6584 GCA_031364525.1 Chloroflexota bacterium
CTCGCCAGCGAGCCCGGGCGCGTCTTCACGCGTGACGACCTGCTCACCGGCGTGTGGGGCTACGAGCCAGGCAGCGACACCCGCCTGGTCGACGTGCACGTCGGACGGCTTCGCAAGAAGCTGCAGGACGGCGGCGTCACCGAGGTCGCGATCGAGACGTCACGCGGCTTTGGCTACAAGCTCATCGAGGCGAGCGAGACCGGGGCCACCGAGGGTCGCCAAGCCGTCTAGTCCCTAGTCGGCGAGCTGCGGTCGCAAACGCTCCACGCTCTTCATGAGCGCCCCGAACTGCGCGAAGTCGAGTGACTGCGCTACGTCGGACAGCGCGCGCTCGGGATCCGGATGCACCTCGATGATGAGACCGTCCGCGCCCGCCGCGACGGCCGCGCGCGCCAGCGCCGGCACGTAGGCGGCCTTTCCGGTCCCGTGGCTCGGGTCGACGATGATCGGCAGATGCGAGATCTCGTGCACCACGGCGACCGCGGAGACATCGAGCACATTGCGCGTGGCGGTCTCGCCACCGCCGACCGGCAACCCACGTTCGCAGAGCATCACGTTGCGGTTTCCTTCACGGAGGATGTACTCCGCGCAGAGCATCCAGTTCTCGATCGTGGGGTACATCCCACCCCGCTTCAGCAGCACCGGATGACCGGATCGACCGACCTCGCGGAGCAGCGCGTAGTTCTGCATGTTGCGCGCGCCGATCTGGAGGATGTCGACGTACTTCGCGCACAGCTCCACGTCATGCGGATCGAGCACCTCCGAGACGATCGGCATACCGGTCTCATTCTTCGCACGGGCCAGCAGCTCGAGGCCATCCCGCCCCATGCCCTGGAAGTCATATGGCGATGTGCGCGGCTTGAACGCTCCACCCCGCAGCACGTTCGCCCCGGCGGCCTTCACCGCGTGAGCCGTGGAGAGCAGCTGCTGCTCGCTCTCGACCGAGCAGGGGCCTGCCATCACGATGAGGTCGCCGCCGCCGATGCGCAGATCGTCGACCTCGACGATGGTCGGGTCGGGATGGAACTCACGCGACGCGAGCTTGAACCGCTTGAGCACCGGAACGACCTTGTCGACGGCCGGCAGCGATGCGAGCTGTTCGGCCAGGCGGGCCTTGTCGTCATCAAGCACGCCGATCGCGCCGATGACGCTGACCTCGGTGCCGGAGAGGTTGGCGCCATAGCCGCGCTCACGGAGCCGATCGACGACATGGTCGATCTGATCCTTTGTCGCGCCCTTCCGCATGATGATGATCACGCGAATATCGTAGGGCGATGCCGCTGTACGAATACAAGGGGAAGTCCCCACGCGTCCACCCGACCGCGTTCGTCGCGCCGACGGCGGTGCTGGTCGGCGACGTCACGTTGCACCAGGACAGCTCGGTCTGGTTCGGGACCGTCCTGCGCGGCGACATGGACCGTATCGAGATCGGGGCGCGATCGAACGTGCAGGACAACTCGACGATCCACACCGACGAGAACGAGCCCACGATCGTGGGCACCGACGTGACCATCGGGCACAACGCCCTGGTCCATTCGAGCGTCATCGAGAACAACGTCCTCATCGGTCAGGCCTCCGTCCTGGTCGGTGGCTGCGTCATCGGGACCGGCACGATCATCGGCGCCGGCGCGGTCGTGCCGGCGCAGATGCACGTGCCGGCACGCTCGCTCGTCGTGGGCGTACCGGCCAAGGTCGTCCGCGAAGCCCGACCGGAAGACGATCGCTGGACCGTCCGCGCCGCGGAGCACTACGTCGAGCTCGGGGCCTGGTACCGGGACCACCTGAAAGAGACCACGTAGCGGTGGCGACCCTCCGGATCGACGGGAACCACCTGACGATCTCGGACGTCGTGAGTGTGGCTCGTCGCGAGACGCCGGTCGCGCTCGACCGCGCCGCAGAGCAGCTCGTCCGAGCCGCCGCGAAGCTCGTCGCCGAGGTCGCCGAAGGTGACCTGCCCGTCTACGGCATCAACACCGGATTCGGCGATCTGTCGCAGAAGCGCATCGCGCGCGGCGATCTGGTCAAGCTGCAGTACAACCTGCTCCGCAGCCACGCTGCGGGAGTCGGCGATCCCTTGCCGCAGGACGTGACACGCGCGGTGCTGTTGCTTCGCGCCAACACCCTCGCCTCCGGCCGCTCGGGTGTCCGGGCCGAGACGGTCGACCTGCTCCTCGATCTCCTGAACCGCGGTGTCCATCCGGTCATCCCCATGCACGGCAGCGTCGGCGCATCCGGCGATCTCGCTCCCCTCGCGCACGCCGCCCTCGTGCTCATCGGCGAGGGTGAGGCGGTCTTCGACGGCAAGCGCATGACCGGAGCGGAAGCGCTGAAGCGCGCGGACCTCAAGCCGATCGAGCTCGCGCCGAAGGAGGCGCTGGCGCTCATCAATGGCACCCAGGTCATGACCGCGATCGGCTGCCTCGCCCTGCACGACGCCGAGGTGCTCTGCACGTCGGCGGACATCATGGGCGCCCTGTCGTCAGAAGCGCTGCGCTCGACCGATGCCGCATGGGACGAGGCGCTCCATCTGGAGCGTCCACATCCCGGACAGGTCGTGGTCGCGGCCAATCTGCGGCGGCTCGTCCATGGCAGCCCGCTCGTGGCCTCGCACCGCGTCGGAGACCCGCGGGTACAGGACCCGTATTCGATCCGTTGCATGCCGCAGGTGCACGGCGCGTCGCGGGACGCCCTCGCCCAGACCCGGCGCATCCTCGAGATCGAGATCAACAGCGTCACCGATAACCCGCTCGTATTCGCCGAGACGCGCCGCATCGTGAGTGGCGGCAACTTCCACGGTCAACCGGTCGCCATCGGGCTCGACCTCGCGACCATCGCCGTCGCCGAGCTGGCTGATATCAGCGAGAGTCGCATCGACCGCATGACCAACGGCCACACCAGCGGTCTGCCCGCGTTCCTGTCACCGGATCCGGGCACGAACTCCGGCTTCATGGTCGCGCAGTACACGGCGGCGGCGCTCGTCGCGGAGAACCGCCTGCGCGCGATGCCCGCGTCAGTGGACTCGATCTCCACGTCGGCCGACATGGAGGACCACGTGAGCATGGGCGTACATGCCGCGCACAAGCTCGCGGCGGTGGTCCGCAATACCCGTGATGTGCTCGCCATCGAGTCACTCTGCGCGGCGCAGGGCATCGATCTCCTCGACGCGACGAGCTCCGTGGCGCTGGAGGCCGCGCGCCGCGTTATCCGCGAACACGTGCCGATGCTGCAGGCTGACCGGATGCTGTCCCCGGACATCGCGACGATGCGTGATGTGATCGAGCGCGATCTCCTCGCGACCGCCGTTCGCCACGCCGCGGGGGAGATCGATTAGCTCGAGGCGCTCGTCAGTCGGCAGCCCGCTCCAGGACCGACGCGATCCCCTGACCGACGCCGATGCACATCGTCACCAGTGCGTAGCGACCCCTCGTTCTCCGTAGCTGCAGCGCCGCCGTCCCGGCGAGCCGCGCCCCGCTCGCGCCGAGCGGATGGCCGATCGCGATCGCGCCGCCGTTCGGATTGAACCGCGTTTCGTCGCGCCAATCTATGCCGAGCTCTGCGCAGCACGCGATGACCTGGCTCGCGAAGGCCTCGTTCAGTTCGATGATGTCCATGTCCTTGATCTCGAGCCCGGCGCGCGCCAGTGCCTTACGCGAGGCCGGGATCGGCCCAAGCCCCATCTCGTCGGGCCGCACGCCGGCGAGACCGGTGCTCACGACCCGCGCGATCGGTACGAGGCCGAGCGATCTGGCTCGCTCGCCCGATGCGACGACCATCGCAGACGCGCCGTCGTTGATCCCGGAGCTGTTCCCCGCTGTGACGCTCCCCTGCTCCGCGAAGGCGGGCTTCAGCTTCGCCAGGGCCTCGAGGCTGCTGCCGGCGCGCGGATGCTCGTCGACGGTGACGATCCTGGGATCGCTTTTCGGCTGCGGGACCGGCGTCGGCACGATCTCGTCGGCGAGGCGGCCGTCGGCGATCGCGCGCTCGGCCTTCTGCTGACTGAGGAGCGCGAGGCGGTCCTGATCGGCGCGCGATACGCCACGTCGCTGGGCCACGTTCTCCGCGGTCTGCCCGAGCGTGACGGTGTGCCCATCGGCGATCAGCTGCGGATGCACGAAGCGCCAGCCAAGGGTGCTGTCCGCGGATTCGGGCACCCCGCGTGGGTACGCGCTTTCTGGCTTGAGCGTCACGATCGGTGAACGCGTCATGCTCTCGACGCCGCCGGCGATGAAGAGCTCGCCCTGGCCGCTCCAGATCGCCTGCGCCGCATCGTTCAATGCCTGCAGGCTCGAGCCGCAGAGCCGGTTGACGGTCTGCGCCGGCACCTCCACCGGAAGGCCGGCGAGCAGGACCGCCATACGCGCGACGTTGCGGTTGTCCTCACCCGCCCCGTTGGCGTTCCCCAGGATGACATCGTCAAGCCCGGCGGGGTCGATCCCGCTCCGGTCAATGACCGCCCGCAGCACGTGGGCGGCCATCGCGTCGGGTCGGAGCCCCGCGAGGGCCCCGGCGTACCGGCCGAACGGCGTGCGGACGTATGCGCAGATGAACGCATCGGTCACGTGCGCAGTTTAGTCAGCGCTCTAGCATCCGATCCGTGAGCGCCGTGGCGGCACGCATCGTCCGGGCACCGCGAGGATCGAGCCTGTCATGCGTCGCGTGGCCGCAGGAAGCGGCGTTCCGGATGCTCCAGAACAACCTCGACCCGGACGTGGCCGAGCGCCCGGCCGATCTCATCGTGTACGGGGGCACCGGCCGGGCGGCGCGCTCGTGGCCTGCGTACGACACGATCCTCGCCACCCTGAAGCGATTGAAGGACGACGAGACGCTCCTCGTGCAGTCGGGCAAGCCCGTCGGCGTCTTCCGTACGCACGAGTGGGCGCCGCGCGTCCTGATCTCGAACGCGATGCTCGTTCCGAAGTGGGCGACGTGGGAGGAGTTCCGGGCGCTCGAGGCGATGGGCCTGACGATGTATGGCCAGATGACTGCGGGGTCCTGGATCTATATCGGCACGCAGGGGATCCTGCAGGGCACCTATGAGACGTTCGCGGCGGTCGCTCGGACGCACTTCGACGGCACCCTCGAGGGCCGGCTCGTCGTCACGGCCGGACTCGGCGGCATGGGCGGCGCGCAGCCGCTCGCCATCACGATGAATGGCGGTGTCGCACTCGTCGTCGAGATCGACCCGACCCGGGCTGAACGGCGCCTCACGCAGGGCTTCCTCGATGAGATCGCCACGGATCTGGACGACGCCCTCGCGCGCGCCGAAGGCTACCTCGGCTCGCGGACGGCACGGTCCATCGGGCTCGTCGCGAACGCCGCGGCGGTCTTCCCGGAGCTGGTCCGCCGCGGTGTGCGCGTCGACGTGGTGACCGATCAGACCTCGGCGCACGATCCGCTCGACGGGTACGTACCAGACGTCCGCCATGTGGGCGTCCTGCGGATCAATGACCCCGCGGGCTACATCGAGGCGTCACGCGTATCGATCGCCAAGCAGTGCGAGGCGATCGTCGCGTTGAAGGACCGCGGCGCGGTGGCGTTCGACTACGGGAACAACCTCCGCGGCGAGGCCCAGACGGCGGGCTTCGCCCGCGCGTTCGACTATCCGGGGTTCGTGCCCGCGTACATCCGCCCGCTCTTCGAGACCGGCCGCGGCCCCTTCCGGTGGGTCGCCCTCTCGGGCGACGCCGCCGACATCCACGCGACGGACCGGGCCGTCCTCGACCTCTTCCCAAACGATGCGTCCCTCGCGCGATGGATCAGGCTCGCCACGGCCCGGGTCCCGTTCCAGGGCCTGCCGGCGCGGGTCTGCTGGCTCGGCTACGGCGAGCGGGCCGAGTTCGGCGCACGGATCGACGACATGGTGAAGGCAGGTACCTTGAAAGCTCCCATCGTCATCGGCCGCGACCACCTGGATTCGGGGTCGGTCGCGTCACCGAACCGCGAGACGGAAAGCATGCGCGATGGCAGTGACGCGATCGCGGACTGGCCGATCCTCAACGCGCTCGTGAACACGGCCGCGGGCGCGACGTGGGTCTCCGTCCATCACGGCGGTGGCGTCGGCATCGGCAACTCGATCCACGCCGGCATGGTCGCCGTCGCCGATGGGACGCCACTCGGCCGGCAGAAGCTCGAGCGCGTCCTGACCTCCGACCCGGGGACCGGCGTCATGCGTCACGCCGATGCCGGCTATCCGAACGCGATCGCGTTCGCCAAGGACAAGGGAGTCGACCTCCCGAGCGTCTAGTGCTCGGGCGCGACCAGCGGCAGGCAGATCGTGAAGGTGCTTCCCTCGCCCAGCCGGGACCGCACTTCTAGCGTCCCACCGTGCTCTTCGACGATGCGCCGGACCGACCACAGGCCCACGCCGCTCCCCGGCACGTTCGCCGCGTTCGAGCCGCGCCGGAAGCGCGTGAAGATCGCCGCATGCTCGTCGTCGGGGATCCCGACACCCTCATCGGCGATCGTGAGCACGGCCTCGTGCTTCTCCGTGCTGCGCACTTCCGAGATCGATGCAGAGATGCGCCCACCGTGCGGACTGAACTTGATCGCGTTGTTCACGAGATTGTCCACCGCACGCTCGATCC
>JANLWM010000205.1:0-1578 GCA_031364525.1 Chloroflexota bacterium
CGGCCCGCGCGACGTGCTGCCCCCCGGCGGCCATCTGCACCGCAAGCGTCGCCACCGCCCGTCGCCGCGCGTACCGGTCGGCGCCGAGCGACCAGGCGATGGTCATTGCGGCGGACCCGCCGATCGCCGCGGCGAGCACGATGCCGATGTGCGTCGCGTCGAGCCCGATCCGGTCGAGGTAGACGCCGAGAACGACGGAGAGATACCCGTACGCGAAGGTGCGGAGGGCCCGGGCCGCGAGAAGCCGGCGCCCGTCCCGGTCCAACCAGTCCAACCAGTCCAGCCTGCTCACCGGCGCTCGGCCGCGCGCTTCCACTCCGCCGCGCCGGCCTGCAGCTCACGCGCGCCCGCGGCGAGCGACTTCGATGACCCGCCCGCACCGAGCATCTCGGCGAGCTCGGTGACGCTCCCCTTCGCGTCGAGCCGTTCCGCGACGACGTGGGTGCGCCCGCCGCGAACTTCCTTGCGGACGTTCACATGCGCGTCGGCATACGCCGCGACCTGCGCCAAGTGGCTCACACAAAGCACCTGATGGTCGCGCGAGAGGGACCACAGGGCTCGCCCCACGACCTCGCCGAGCCGGCCGCCCACACCCGCGTCCACCTCGTCGAAGACGAGCACCGGCGTCTGGTCCTGCGCGGCGAGCACCACCTCGATCGCGAGCATGATCCGGGACAGCTCGCCGCCCGAGGCGATGTCCTCGAGCGGTCCGAATGGCTCGCCGGGATTCGGCGCGATGCGAAAGAGCACTCGATCGGCGCCGCCCGCGTCCGGCTCGATCGAATCGAGCGCGACCGTGAACCGGCAGCGCGCGAGGCCGAGCTCCGCGAGCTCCGCCTCGACCTGCTTCGCGAGCTTCCGAGCAGCCTTCTCGCGCGCGGCGTGGAGGGCGGCGCACGCGACGGTCAGCGTGTCGCGCGCGATGCGCTCCTCATCGTCGAGGCGCGCGAGACGCTCCTCCTGTGACGAGACGTCGGAGAGCTCGCGGCGTGCCCGCTCCACGTACGAGATCACGTCCGCGAGCGTCGGGCCGTACTTACGCCGGAGGTCGGCCAGGGCGTCGGTCCGCGCCTCCAGTCGCGCGAGCTCGCGCGGATCGACGTCGATCGCATCGGCGTAGCGACGAAGCTCCGCGCCGAGGTCCGTGACCTCATCCACGGAGGCGGTCAAACGTGTCGAATGCTCGGAAAGACGGGGATCGAGCTCGGCCGCCGCGGCAAGGTCCCGTGCCGCGACCGCCAGCCGATCGCGCGCGGCGGAACGCTCGCCCACCAGCAGCTCGTAGACCGACGCTGCGATCGCGCGCAAACGCTCGGCCGATCGCGCCACCGCGAGCGCGCCGCCCAGCTCGGCCTCCTCGCCGGCGCCGATCGCGGCCGCGACGATCTCGTTCACCTCGTGTTCGAGCAGCGCAAGTCTCCTGGCGCGCTCGCGGGGATCGCCGCCCAGCGCTCCCCGCTCCGCGAGGATGTTCAGGAGTGCCCGGTGCGCGGTCGCCACCGCATCGCGTTGCCGGTCGTGCGCACCGAACGCGTCGAGGAGATCGCGCTGGACCGCCGGGCGGACGAGACGAAGCTG
>JANLWM010000208.1:0-4262 GCA_031364525.1 Chloroflexota bacterium
CCGTGATCCCGGTCGAGTCGCAGGCCGTGACCGTCGCGACCAGCCGAACCGCCACCACGACGCCGGCACCGACCCCCACCCCCACTCCAAAACCGAAGTTCTGGCCGCTCACCGGGCTGCCCGCGCCGCAGGACGCGTCGCTCGGACGCCGTCCGCTCAACGTGCGGCTGCCGAACGATCCGAATGCGCGGCCCCAATACGGGCTCAACAAGGCCGACGTCATCTTCGAGCTGATCGTCGAGGGCGGCGCGACCCGGTACTCCGCGATCTTCCACTCGAAGGACGCGGATGTCGTGGGCCCGATCCGGAGCTACCGCTTTAGCGACCTGCACATCACCCAGATGCTGCGCGGCGCGCTCGTGTCGTCAGGCTCGACGGTCGAGGAGCGCGACGCGGTCACGCAGTCGATCAAGGACGGCAACATGCTGTCGGTCGACGCGGAGCGCGACGGCAAACCCTATTACCGGCTTGCCTCTCGGCCCGCGCCGAACAATCTCTTCACGAGCACGCCCGCGGACCGCGAGGCGGTGAACCGCGCGGGTGGTGGCGCACCGGTCGATGTACCGGCGCTGTCGTTCCTTCCGCCCGGCGCCGACCCGGCGACCGGCGGCTTGTCCGGTTCGATACCCGCGACGAAGATCGGTGTGCCGTTCCAGGGGGTGTGGGCCTCGTCGTTCAGCTGGGATGCCGCTGCGAAGGGCTACCGCCGGTCGCAGAACGGCGCGCAGACGGTGGATGGCGACGGGAGCGGCGCGATCCTCGCGAAGAACGTCATCGTGATGACCACCGATATCTGGCAGACGGCGGTCATCGAGGACTCATTGGGCTCGAAGGGCCTCGATTACCGCATGACCGGCGGCGGACCGGTGTCAGTCTTCCGCGACGGACTGCGCATCGATGGCACCTGGAAGCGGGACGGCCCCCTCGACATGTTCACCTTCTTCGACCCGAGCGGGAAAGAGATCCTCCTTGAGCCGGGTCAAACCTGGATCCATTTCATCTACACGACGTGGAACGTGACAAGTTCGCCCTAACCTCGTTCCACACACGCATGCATGTGAAGGGTTGGGTCTGATGCGAGCACTGTCCGTTCTCAACACCGTCGCGCTCGTGGTCGCGATGCTCCTTTCTGTCGTTACATCCGCGCAGCCCGCCGCCGCCGACACGGCGACCTGTCAGTCGGCCGTCGGTCCGGGCATTCCGCCGCCCGCGTCGCTTCCCGCGGGGATCCCCGGGTTCCACGCGACCTGGTACGGCCAATCCGGATACATGAGCCTCTGCCCCGGCGACACGAGGGTCGCGACGGTGGCCTTCTACAACACCGGCTCGCGCGGCTGGGTCGCGAACCGCGCCGGTGAGATGGCGTTCCTCGGGACGAGCGGTCCCGAGCCGGGCGCCGATCAAGCGAGCAGCCTCGGCGGCGACGGCTCGAACGGCACCGCCGCGACGAGCTGGCCGCGCTACAACCGCGTCGCGGCGCAGCCCGCCGACTACGTCGGTCCGGGTCAGGTCGCGTGGTTCCAGTTCACCGTGAAGGCGCCGACCGCACCCGGCGTGTACGTCGTCGGCCTCCGCCCGGTCATCGAGGGCGCGCAGTGGATGGAGGACATCGGCGTGTTCTGGGTCGTCTGGGTGAAGAACCCCGACGGCACCGTGCCGCTCTCCTCGCGCCCGGCGTGCGCGACCTGCTGGCCGCTGAACGGCCTCCGCAATGCGGCCGGTCAGCCGAACCCGGCGCGGCGCGCGCTCAACGTTCGCATCGACAACGCCCCAGCCGCGCGGCCGCACAGCGGCACCGCGCAGGCCGACATCGTCTTCGAGACGCTCGTCGAAGCGGGCATCACCCGCTACGAGGCGATCTTCCACTCGCAGGATCCGGCGAGGATCGGGTCCGTTCGCTCCGCCCGGCTCTCGGACCGCGAGATCACGCCGATGGTCCGTGGCGCCCTCGCCTACTCCGGGGCCACGACCGATGAGACGAAGTTCATCGCCGAGGACGCCGCCGCCGGAAAGTACATCGACCTCAACGCCAATCTGGGCGTCGCCGGCGCCGCGTACTTCCGCGTGACCCAGGACGACGCGGGCAACTCGCGCGTCGGCCCGTACAACGAGTACACGACCTCGAACCTGCTGCGCGAGGCGACGAACCGCGCCGGCGGCGGCGCACCGGTCACGATCCCGAGCTGGGGCTTCCTCGACTCGGTGAACCACATCGACTGGGCCGGGGGCTTCTACGGGAGCACCTTCGCGCGGAACATCACGATCCCTTACCAGCACCAGAACGAGGTCCGCTACAGCTACGACGGCTCGACCCGCACGTACGCACGTTTCCAGTTCGATCCGAACTACGGGACGTTCGTCCGCGAGATCGACGCCCTCACGAACACGCCGATCGGCGCGCGCAACATCATCGCCCTCTACACCGACGTCGTGCCGACCGCGATCGTCGAGGACAATCTCGGATCGCTCGGCGTGAACGTGCGGACGACCGGTACCGGTCACATGTCGATCTTCCGCGACGGCCGGCGCATGGACGGCACGTGGTACCGCGGCAACGTGTTCGATCCGTGGCTCTTCGTCTCGAGCTCCGGCGAGCAGATCCTCCTGTCACCGGGCCAGACCTGGGTGCACATGATCCCGACCACCTGGACCGTCCCGAGCAACTAGACCGATCCGGCACCTGAAGCGAAAGAGGCCGCGCCGAAAGGCGCGGCCTCTTTTCTCGCTACTGGATCGTGTAGCTGATGAGCCGGAAGGTCGCGGAGCCGGCGCTCATGCCGACGCCGTTCTCGAAGAAGCAGCCCCCACCGAAGGAGAGGCCGATGAGATCCGGCCGCGCGGCCGCGTCGGCGAAGCCCTGCGGCTGCGTCGCACCGGCCTCGCCGCCCCAGTCGGACCAGCCGGCCGGATCGACGAGCGCGCTCACGGTACCCACGCCCGGCGCAGTGAGGAGCGCTGACGCGGGGTTCGACCACCAGTACTTCGTGTAGGCGAACGGTCCGTTCGCGCTGTTGAAGTAGAGGCGAACGCTCGCCGGTGTCTCACACGGGTTACCCGGAGTGCCTTCGCCGTAGTACGTGAACGTCCCCGCGCCGTCGATGGCGAACGTCGCGGTGATCGTCTTGCCCAGGATCGATTGCTGCGGACCGGTGGACTTCATCGCGAGGAGCGCGTCGTCCGGCGTGGGCAGGACGTCGAACTGTGCGATGGACGCGGTGCCGGACGGCGCCTGCTTCGAGCTGAGCGCGCGCCCGGACGGGTTGTACGCGTAGATCTTCCAGCCGCTGGCTGCGGCGTCTGCCGCGCTCGGCATTGCGCCGACCAGCAACGCGAGGCTCGCGGTGGCCACGATGAGGATGCGTCGCATGGATTCCCCCTTCGCTTCCTGTCGGGGCGAGCATACGTCCGACTGAAGGGCTTTTGATTCTCGGTACAACCGGCCTGAATCGGGCGGTTTCGAGGCCGCTAGACGCCCTGCGGCCCCTGATCGCTCGCGAGCGCACCGACCAGGCGACGCGCTGTCTCCAGCAGGCCGCGCAGCTCGACGGCCGTCGGCAGCAGCTCGTACGGGTGGTGATGGCAGACCCGGCTGAGGCTGTTCCACGCGAGCGACGCGCTCTCCGCGATCTCGCGGTCGCGCACGTAGTCCGGCAGGCAGAGCAGCTGCGCGTGCGTGGTGCACCACTCGACCCCGGGCGCGCGCACGAGCCAGAACTCGAGCATCGCGGTCTCGATCGCCTGACGCGCGAGCAGCGCCGCCGCCCTGGGCCACACTCCGGCCGAAGCCGCGCGCGGCTCGTTCAGGATGCCTTCGGCGCTCTGGAGCAATTCGACGGAGATCACTTGAGCTCCCGCAGACCCTTCGCGAGATCGGCGACCGCGCGGATGAGATCCATCGCGTCACCGGTGTAGCCCACGTGCGCGCCGCGGTTGCAGGTCTTGAACGCGGTCACCGCCGATTCTCCGAACGACTTGCTGATCCGGGCGAGCACGTCGCCGCCACGCTCGGCGTCGTCGAACAGCGCGAGCGCCGCGAGGGTCGTGAGCTTCTGATCGGCGAGCGCATCCTCGACATCGGAGTGCTTGTCGCCGCGGCCGAGCCGGCGCCGGCGAACGACCTCCATGCAGGCCGCCTCGATCGCGGCCCGGCAGAACCCGGGCACCACGCGCTGGGCGACCTTCGGCGGCAGGTCCTTCGTGAGGGCGAGCGCACGAGCATCGGCGAGGTTGCGAGCAACGGGGTCGAGCTCCTGACGAAGCTC
>JANLWM010000255.1:0-5568 GCA_031364525.1 Chloroflexota bacterium
CCGCCTGGCTTCCGCCACCCGGCCCATGCGCACGAGGGCGCAGCCGAGATATCCCTGTGTGGGCTTGTCGTCCGGCGCCGCTTGCACCGCCGTCTCGAACCAGTCCGCGAGCGCCCGGTCGGAGATGAGGACCCGCGCGTCGTAGTCCGACAGGCCGTACTGGACGACGAACCGAGCGCGGCGGTCGCTGGGCATCTCCGGCAGCGCTGCGCGAACACGCTCGACCATCGCCCGGTCCGGCGCGAGCGCGACGAGATCGGGCTCGGGGAAGTAGCGGTAGTCGTCGACCTCCTCCTTGGTCCGCTGCACGTACGTACGCTGCTGGTCCGGGCTCCAGCCCACGGTGATCTTTCCTTTTCGGGTGCGCAGCTCGCCGCCGCTCTCCCACTCGTCCCAGAGCCGCGCGGACTCGTACGCGACGGCCTGCTCCAGAGCCCGAAAGCTGTTGAGGTTCTTGATCTCGGAGAGCGGCGGCCAGCAGGTGGTCCCGTTCTCCTCGAACCGGATCGAGACGTTCACATCGAACCGCGCGCCACCCTCCTCGAGCTTGAAGTGCGCGACGCCGGCGTACACGAGCCGCTCACGAAGGGCCTCGAGGTACGCGAGCGATTCGGACGCGGACCGCAGATCCGGCTCCGTCACGATCTCAAGGAGCGGCACGCCGGACCGGTTGAAGTCGATGAGCGTCGCGCCGCCCGCATGCAGCAGGCTGCCGGTGTCCTCCTCCAGGTGGGCGCGGCGGATGCGGACCCGTCGGACGGTCCCGTCGTCGCCGGGGATCTCGAGGAATCCATCGACCGAGAGGGGCAGGTCGAACTGTGAGATCTGGTAGCCCTTCGGGAGGTCGGGGTACATGTAGTTCTTGCGGTCGAACTTCGTGTGCTCCGGGGTCTCGCAATGCAGCGCGATCCCCGCGGCGATGGAGAGCTCGATGGCCCTCCGGTTCGGGTACGGCAGCGCGCCGGGCAATCCGAGACAGACCTCGCAGGTGAGGGTGTTGGGCGGGGCGCCGAACCACGTGGCCGAGCAGCCGCAGAACATCTTCGAGCGCGTGTCGAGCTCGACGTGGCACTCGATGCCGATGATCGTCTCGTAGCGGGTCGCGACGGTCATCGGGTGCCCGTGGGCGCAGGCACGATCTGCACTCCGTTGATCACGCGGCTGGTGTTGATGACCATTTTCGGGCCCTCCACGGACACAAGATAGCGGTCCACTCCCTCGATCCTGGCGTTCAGGCGCGCGACGCTCGCGGCGTCGACCCCGTCGAGCGCGTTCGCCTTGATCGCGACGATGTTGCCTTTCTCCGGCTGCCACAGGTAGAAGGCGTGCGCCGCATCCACCAACGGAGCTCCATACCGCACCGGCCGCGCGCCGACCGCCGGCACGTCCGTTGTCGCCAGCACGACCCGGCCGCCGAGGACGTTCGCCGGCGGCGTCGCGAGCTCGACCGCGAGCGCGCCGTACGCGACAACGGACACGAGCACGAGCAGGACGAAGACGAACAATGCGACGAGCGCGTACTGCTTCCACACCGGCGTCGGGTCGAGCGATCCGGGACCGGCCCAGTGCTCGACCGGCTGATCCTCGTAGCGTGTCCCCACTAGACGCTCGCCGGGACGCGCTCAGCCGCGAGCGCACGCTGCACGACAGGTCGTTGACCACCGTCCCACGCGGCGATCGCGTCGCGGAGCTCCGGGCGGCGCTTGAGGATGTTCCGCACCGCTGCGCTGACCGCGCGGGTCACGAACGGCCGGGTGTCAGCCGCAAGGAACGCGAGCATCCCGAACCCGCGTTCGGCGACCTGCGCGCCGGACGAGCTCGTGAACGCGGATGCGACGTTCCACCGGATGTTCTCGTCCGGCTCGCGGGCCCAGCGCTCGAGCCTGGCGAATGTCGCGTCGGGATAGGACCGGATGAGCTGGTCGCCGATCGCGAACGGTCCGAGGTTCCGGCGAACGTATTCGTCGTGATCGGCGAGTGCCGGTTCGACGAGATCGAGGAGGACCTCGGCACGCTCCGGATGGCGGGAGCGGGCGGCGTATTTCGCCGCGACGACGACGGCGCGGCGCAGCCTCGCGTCTCCGGTCGCGACCCAGTCCGTTGCCGTGAGCAGGTACCCGGCGAGATCGCGCTCAAGGGCATCTCCGAGCAGAGAGGCGGCGGACTCCCGGACCTCCCAGTCGTCATCGCGCGCGAGACGGTGAATGGCGCGTTCGACATCCGCGCGATGGGTCGTGATGAGCGGTCGAAGGATGACGGCGGCGAGCTCTTTGTCCACGCGACGAGGATGCTGGAGCAGCCTGAGAGACCAATCACGCCGCACAAAGGCTGAGACGCTCTGCGCACGAATGATCGCCGCTGCTCGGGAGTACTCCGCCTTCTTGACCCAACCTCGCGTACCGGTCCGGCGCAGGACATCCGACGCGCCGATGGGATCCCCCGCCGCCAGCGCCTTCTCGAAGGCGCGCTCCCAGTCGATCAGCGCCGCTGCCGCCCCACGAATCGCTCGATGCGGTCGCACGCGTCGTCGATCTTTTCCATCGACGCGGCGTAGCACGCCCGGATGTGACCGATGCCGCGCTCGCCGAACGCGTTGCCGGGCACCACGACGACCTTCTCCTCCAACAGGAGCCGCTCGCAGAACACATCGTCGGATAGCCCCGTGCTCGTCACGTTGGGGAAGCAGTAGAAGGCGCCACGCGGCTCGAAGCAGTGGAGGCCCATGGCATTGAACCGCTCGAACATCCGCTTCCGGCGGGCGTCATATTCGCCGACCATCCGCAGCACGTCAGCCTCGCCGTTCCGGAGCGCCTCGAGCGCCGCGTACTGCGCCGCCGTCGGCACGCACATGACGGTGTACTGGTGGATCTTCATCATCTGCTCGATGATCTCGGCCGGCGCGCAGGCGTAGCCGACGCGCCATCCGGTCATCGCGTAGGCCTTCGAGAAGCCGGCGAGGTAGACGGTGCGCTCCTGCATCCCGGGCTCGTCGAGGATCGACCGGTGCGGCGCGCCGTACACGAGACGGTCATAGATCTCATCGGAATACACGAGCAGGTCGTGTTCGCGCACGAGCGCAGCGATGCCGGCGACATCCTCGGGCCGAAGCACCGCACCGGTCGGGTTGTTCGGGAAGCCGAGCAGGATGGCGCGGGTGCGCGGCGTGATGGCCTTGCGAACGTCGTCCGGAAGGAGCCGGAACTCGGACGTTTCGGTCGTGGGGACCGGGACCGGCACGCCGCCGGCCAGCACGATCGCCGGCAGGTACGCGACGTACGACGGGTCCGCCAGGATGACCTCGTCGCCCTCGTTGAGCGTCGCGCGCAGTGCGAGATCGACGGCCTCGGAGACGCCGACGGTGACGAGGATCTCGCCCTTCGGGTCGTACGTGACGCCGCGAAGCCGTTTAGTGCGCTCGGCGATCGCCTCGCGGAGCGAGAGCAGACCGTAGTTGGACGTGTATTGCGTCTTGCCCTCCTGGATGGAGCGGACGGCCGCGTTCCGGAACGCGTCCGGGGTCACGAAGTCCGGCTCGCCGACGCCGAGCGAGATGACGCCTTCGGTGCCGGCGGCCAGGTCGAAGAACCTGCGGATCCCGCTCGCCGGAAGGCGCCCGACACGTTCGCCCGTCAGGGAGCGTCGCGCGATCGTCATGCGGCGCGATCTTTCATCGGTCGCTGACGATGATGCTCCGTTGCGGCCTCGAACGCGGCGGCCACCCGGAAGAGCATCCGCTCTTCGTACGAGTTGGCGATGATCTGCAGGCCCACGGGCAGTCCCTGGCTCAAGCCGCAGGGCATCGAGAGGCCTGGCAGCCCGGCGATGTTGACCGGGAGCGTGAACACGTCGTTCAGGTACATCTGCAGCGGATCATTCGCCTTCGAGCCGATCGGGAACGCGACCGTGGGCGACGTCGGCGTGATGAGCGCGTCGACCTTCTCGAAGACGGCATCGAACTCCCGCTTGATGATCGTGCGGACCTTCTGCGCCTTCACGTAGTACGCGTCGTGGTAGCCGGCCGAGAGCGCGTACGTGCCGAGGATCAACCGCCGCTTGACCTCTGGTCCGAACCCGGCGCCGCGGGTCTTGCGGTATGTGTCGACGAGATCTTTGCCCGGGACCCGCAGCCCGTACCGGACGCCGTCGTAGCGCGCGAGGTTCGCCGACGCCTCGGACGGTTGAACGATGTAGTAGACCGCCAGGCCCTTGTCGGTCGACGGCAGGGACACGTCGATGATCTCCGCTCCGAGCTTCTCGAACTGCGCGATCGCCGCGTGGATCGCTGCGGTCACGCCCGGCTCGACGCCCGAGGGCGTGAAGTACTCGCGCGGGACGCCAAGACGCAGACCCTTCACCCCGGCGTCAAGGTCGCGGCGGACATCAACGGGCCGGTCGATCGTGGTCGCGTCGTGTGGATCGATGCCGAAGAGCGCCTCGCAGACGATCGCGGCATCTTCCACGGAATTCGTGAGCGGGCCGACCTGATCGAGCGACGATGCGAACGCGACGACGCCATACCGCGGCACGCGGCCGTAGGTCGGCTTCATCCCGACGACGCCGGAGAGCGCACCCGGCTGCCTGATGGAGCCACCGGTATCCGTGCCCAGGGCGAAGATCGCCTGGCCCGCGGCTACCGCGGCCGCCGAGCCCCCGGACGAGCCACCGGGGACGCGGGTCGGATCCCACGGGTTGCGGACCGGTCCATAGGCCGAGTTCTCGTTCGAGCTGCCCATCGCGAACTCGTCGAGATTCGTCTTGCCCAGCATGAACGCGCCGCGCTCGTCGAGACGAACGACGACCGTCGCGGAGTATGCGGGCTTGTACCCCTCGAGGATCTTGGACGCGGCGGTCGTGATGATCCCCTTGGTCCCGATGATGTCCTTGCAGGCCCATGGAATGCCGGTGAGCACGGGCGCATCAGCGGTCTTGAGCCGCGCGTCCGCGGCCGCCGCCTGGGCGCGAGCGTGCTCCGGCTCCAGCCGCAGCCACGCGTTATTCGGGTCCGCTTCGGCGGCCAGGAGGAACGCATCGGCGAGCTCGACGGCCGAGACCTCATGCACCCGGAGCTTTTGCGCGGCCTCGGTGATCGTCCGGGGCAGCTCACGCATCCGGGCGCTCTTCGAGGCTCGCCTGCACCCGGAAGAGGTCACCTTCACGATCGGGCGCCTGCGCGAGCACGACCTCCACCGGCAGGCTGGGCCGAGGCTCATCCTCACGCATGACGTTCAGAAGGGGCAGCACGGACGCGCTCGCGGGCACGGCCGATGTGTCAACGTCGTTCAGCTGCTCGATCGCCGCGAGGATGACCTGCAGCTGCCCGGTGAACCGATCGAGCTCGTCATCGGTCAAGGCGATGCGGGCGAGGCCGGCGACGTGCTGCACGCGGGCGCGATCGATGGCCGTCATATCGTCAGTCTATGGACGCCGACGCGGACCTGTTACCCGAGAACTCGGTCGCGCGACGGGTCGACCGCGAGCTGTTCCTGCTCCTCGGGGGTCCGGCCGCGTTGTTGATGCAGGTCGCGCATCCGCTGGTGGCCGCGGGCGTCGAGCGCCACTCCGACTTCG
>JANLWM010000291.1:0-14660 GCA_031364525.1 Chloroflexota bacterium
CCGAGCAGCACCGCCTTGCCGGCGGCGAAGCGTTCGAGGATCGCCCGGCGCGAGCCGTCGAGACCCTGCGTGAGGACGGCGATGCCGCTGTCCTCGAGGCCCGCGAGCTGCGCGCCGACCTCCCGCATCGCGTGATGCGATGTGAAGAGGACCAGGGTCCTCCCGTCCAGGGCGCGGGCGACGTCGCCGACGATGGCGGCAGCCTCGAGCGGGAATTGCTCGTCGTGCGGGAGCGGGATATCGGACGGCACGATGAGCACTGATTGGTTCGCGTGATCGAATGGCGATCCGACGCGCAGGGTGCCCGCGAGGTCCGCGACGCCCAAGCGGTCCACCGTGAAGGTCATCGTTCCGGCGACCCCGAGCGTCGCGGAGGTCAGGATGACCGAACGATGCCGGTCGATGAGGGTCCGCCGGATCGCGCCGCCGACGTGCGCGGGCGCAACGTACAGGCCGATGCCGTCGCCACTCCGGGCCAGCCACGCGATCTCCCCGCGCTGCGGCTGATGGATCCCGTGCTCGATCGCTCCCTGCTCGCCGATGAGCTCCTTCATCGCGCTCTCGTGCTCTACGACCTCGTCGTCTTCCCCGCCCCGGGCGGCCCGGCGGTCACCCGCGCCGCGGATCGCGCCGAGCACGTCGGCGAGCCGCTCGGCCGCGAGCTCGATCGGCAGCCAGCGCTCGTCGCTCGCCCGGAAGCCGGCGGTCATCCGGAAACGATCGACGCCATCGGGCAAGAGGGTGCCCAGAGCCGCGAAGGTGTCGTCCGCGATCGCGCCGGCCCGCGCGATCTCCGCGCGGAGCATCTGGGCGGCGTCGACCCGGCCGGGATCGTCCGATCTGAGCGCGCTGACGACCAGTGGCGAATGCGCGATGCGCTCGAGATCTCGACGGGTGCGCCAGGTCTCGAGTTTGAAGCCGAACGCATCCGACGCGACGTCTTCCAGATGATGGGCCTCGTCGACGACGACGTGATCTGCTTCAGGCAGCAGGGTGCCGCCGGCACGCGCGTCGTGACAGAGCAGGGCGTGATTGACGACGACGATGCCGGCCACGGCCGCCGCGCTGCGCGCGTTCTCGAGATAGCACCCACCGCGCGTCGCCGCGCACCGGCGGCCGGTGCAGGTCTCGTCGTCGGCGGAGATCCGTGACCACAGACCGCTCTCACCGCCAAGGAGATTGAGCTCGGCTCGGTCGCCGCTCGTCGTCGTCATCCGCCAGATCAGCGTCTTCAGGGCGAGCCGCGCTTCCTCGCGGGTCGCGACCTGGGTCCGGAAGAGCTGCCATCGACGCGGGCACAGGTAGTTGGACCGGCCCTTGAGCACGGCGACGCGGACATCGGTGCCGAGCGCCGTCTGCAGCGCCGGCAGATCCTTCCGCACGAGCTGGTCCTGGAGGGGCAGCGTGTGGGTGCTCACGATGACCCGCTCGCCGGCCTGGGCGCGGCCGATCGCGGGCAGGCTGTAGGCGACCGACTTCCCCACACCGGTGCCGGCTTCGGCCACCAGCACGCCGCCGGTCGCGAAGGTGCGCTCGATCTCGATCGCGAGCTGCCGTTGCTCGGGCCGGTCCTCGAACCCCGCGATGGTCTTCGCGAGCGGTCCATCGGCAGCAAGCGCGCTCGCCGCGTCCATTGACTGGGGCTCGGCCTTTGAATGGGGCTCGTCCGGGGCGGGCATAGCCCGGCCCGGACGTACGCGCTGATTCGGAACGGGGTCGGACAGGCTGACGCCTTCCCACGCGTGTTTGACGGCGCCGCCGAGCGCGTCCTCGAAGAATTGCACCGCGGCCGGCCCGAGCGCCGCGGCGTAGGCGCGAGCCTCATCGAGGATCGCAGCCGGGAGGGCCCGAGCGCGCGTCGCGAGGGTGGCGAGCACCGCCGCGCAGGTCAGCGCGTCGTCGAGGGCCCGATGGGCGGCGGCGGGCACGATGCCGTCGTCCGCGGCGAGCCGCTGAAGGGCGTACGACGGCGCGGTCGGCATCAGCATCGAGGCGAGGTCGGCGGTGTCGAGGCGCGCGGCCCCCGGTGCGAAGCCGTTGCGCTCCAGAAATGCGAGGTCGAAGCCGACGTTGTGCCCGACGAATGTCGCCTGGCCCGCGACACCAGCGAATTGCGCGAACCGCGCGACCGCATCGGCCGCGCTCGGTGCCCCGATGAGGTCGCGATCCTGGATGCCGGTGAGCCGCGTGATCGCCGGTCCGATGTCGCGACCCGGGTCGACGAAGGTGCTGAACCGCTCACCGGGCTCGACGCCGTCAGGCGTCAGGCGAACGCGTACCGCGCCGATCTCGATGATCCGATCCGCGTCCGGATCGAATCCCGTGGTCTCGAGGTCTACCGCGATGAGCTCCTGCACGTGGTCGCCGATCTAGGCCGCCCCACCTCTGGTGGCGCGGCGCGCGTCTTTCGCGGTTAGGGGTATATGCCTCGGGTGAGCGTCGCCTCGGCCACTCGCGCCACCGCGACCATGTAGGCGGCGGTCCGCATGTTGACCTTGTGCTTGAGCGACATCTGCAGGACGTCGTTGAACGACTTGACCATGACCTCCTTGAGTCGGGCGTTGATCGTGGCCTCGCGCCAGAAGAGGTTCTGAAGATCCTGGACCCACTCGAAGTAGGACACCGTCACGCCGCCGGCGTTGCAGAGGATGTCCGGAATGAGGAACACGCCCTTGTCGTAGAGGATCCGATCCGCCTCCGGGCTCGTCGGTCCATTGGCCGCCTCGGCCACGACCTTCGCCTTGATGAGCGGCGCGTTGTGCTCGCCGATCTGGTTCTCGATGGCTGCCGGGATCAGGATGTCGCAGTCGAGCTCGAGGAGCTGGGTGTTCGTGATCCGCTCCGCTCCGGGAAAGCCGAGCACGCTGCCGGTCTCGCGCTTGAACGCGTCCACCTTGTTCGGGTCCATCCCCTTCGCGTTGTGGATGCCACCCTGAGTGTCCGAGAGCCCGACCACCACGGCGCCGAGCTCGTGCATGAGCTTCGCGGAGAACGATCCGGCGTTGCCGAATCCCTGCACGACGACCCGCGCGCCCTCGAGATCCATGCCGAGGTGCTTCGACGCCTCGATGATCGTGTAGACAGCGCCGCGGGCGGTGGCCTCGTTGCGGCCCTCGCTGCCACCGATCGACAGCGGCTTGCCCGTCACGACCGCGGGCACCGTGTGGCCCGCGTGCATCGAGTACGTGTCCATGATCCAGGCCATCGTCTGGGCATTCGTATTCACATCCGGCGCCGGGATGTCGCGGTCCGGACCGATGAGGAGCGCGATCTCGGTCGTGTACCGGCGCGTAAGCGTCTCGAGCTGCTGCTGGGTCATGTGCTTCGGATCGCAGATGACCGCGCCCTTCGCGCCGCCATATGGGATCCCGACCACCGCGCACTTCCACGTCATCCACATCGCCAGCGCCTTGACCTCGCCGATCGTGGCGCTCGGGTGATAGCGGATGCCGCCCTTGCCAGGTCCGCGCGAGGTGTTGTGCTGCACCCGGAAGCCGGTGAACACCTTCACTGCGCCGTCGTTCATGCGCACGGGAAAGTGGACCGTCAGCTCGCGCTGGCACTCGCGAAGGATGCCCCGCATGTTCGGGTCGAGGTGGAGCTTGTCGGCCGCGGTGTCGAACTGCTCGATCGCGACCTCCCACGGGTCGCGTTGGGTGTGGTCGATGACCGCTGCGGACGTCATGCGGTGGCTCTCCCTGATCCTTATTTCAGCTTCGGCGGATTGAGCTTATCGACGACCAGCCACGCGGGACTCGTCTGCCCTGGCGAGTATGTGCTGTTCCAGTCCTTGAGCACGATGCGCTTGAATCCGAGACCCGACAGCGTGTCACGCCACGAGCGCAAGCCGCGGGTCACGTACGCGGTGAGGCGGACATTGATGCTCGGGGTGATGAGCCCTTCGAGATGGCGTTTCCGTTCCAGGAGCGGGACCCGAAGGAGCGACTCGCCGTCCACCTCGAGGAGGTCGAAGGCGCTGAAGATCTTCCGGGCCGGCAGGCCACGCACGTAGGCGTTCCCGGTCGCGTCGACCTCGAGATCGTGCTCGTCCTCCCAGTTGTCGACGAGCACGCCGTCGAGGATGGCGCTGCTGCAGCGGGTCTCGGCCCGGATCGCATCGAAGAGCTCCCGATGGCCATCGACCGGTCCGTCGTAGCCCACGAACCGCGCTCCGTCGTGGCCGATCCGGACGAGGACCCGGGTCCCCGACCACGCCGGCTCCAGAATGTGGTTCGGCAGCTCGGCCTGCTCGCGGACCGCCTTCGGCCGCTGCGGGACAAGGTCCGAGCCCACCACCGTGCTGGGTTCCACCACCGAAACCGAGTATTTCACGAGCAGACCGGGGGCCTTGACAGTTCGAACAACCGTTCTATGATGCCCGAACGTCCGTTCTAGCTGTTCCAGGGGGAGCAACGACGATCGGGTGAAATCCGCCGTCACGAGGTGAGTCCGTGGCCATCGCTATCGCCATTCCCCTTCCTTCGTCCGCGCGCGGCGCGCGAGCAGTCCTCCGCGCGCCGCTCCGCGGGACGTCCGCACGGGTGTACTCGCCGTTCGGTCTGCGCCGCCTGGCTCGGCCGATGGCCGTACCGGCGACGGAAGCGGACAGCGGGGACCGCGGGCCGTCTGACCGGCCCCGCCTTCCCTTCGTCCGCCTCCGTCGAAGCTGAGCTTCCGGCTAGGTCTTTTGCGGCTCGCTCGCGCTCCGGGCCATCGCGGCCAGGGGTGCGGCGAGCGCGCTGAACTCGGTCGGGATCACGAACTTCGTGGCGGCCGATGCGCCGAGCTTGCCGAGGGCATCGAGGTATTGAAGGGTCATCGTCCGGGCGTCGATGCCCATTGCGGTCTCGTTGATCTTCCCAAGGGCGAGTGCGAAGCCCTCGGCCCGCAGGATCGCCGACTGGCGGGCGCCTTCGGCCTGCAGGATGTTCGACTGCTTGTCGCCCTCGGCGACGAGGATGGCGGAGGCCCGCTTCCCCTCGGCCTCGGTGACGGAGGCTCGGCGGATCCGCTCGGCGGTCATCTGTCGGGTCATCGCCTCCTGGATCTCGCGCGGCGGGACGATCTCGCGGATCTCGACGCGGTTCACCTTGACACCCCAGCGGTGGGTCTCGTCATCGAGCTTGATCCGAAGCACCTCGTTCATCTGCTCGCGCTTGGCGAACGCGTCATCGAGGACCAGGTCACCGATGACCGCGCGGAGCGTCGTGGATGCGATCTGCTGGACCTGCTGGCGGAAATTCTGGACCTTGATCACGGAGTCGGATGCTTCGACGACCTGCTGGAAGATGAGGAAGTCGATGGAGATGGTCGCGTTGTCCTTGGTGATGCAGGTCTGCTGCGGGATCTCGACGCTGAACTCCCGCAGATCCACGGTCACGGAGCTCTGGATCGGCGGCGGGAGCAGAAGGACCAGACCGGGACCCGCCGTCTTCTGGTAGCGCCCGAGGGCGAAGACGACCAGCCGCTGGTACTCCGGAACGATGTGCACCACGGTCCGAAGGACGAGGAGCGCCACGATGAGGATGAATGCCAGGACCACGAGCTCGCTAGACATCAGCTTTCCCTTCTTCCGGAGGACGACGCCTCCGGGCCGACGATAAGTCGCAAGCCGTCGATACGCCGGACTCGCACCACCGCACCCTGCGGTATCGCCCCACCCTCGCTGACCGCGGACCACTCGTCGTTGCCCGCCCGGACGATGCCCGCGGGTGCCAACTCGGTCTTCGCGATCCCCAGGCTTCCCACGAGGAGTGCCGATCCGCTGGCCACCGGGAGCCGCTGAAAGCCGACCGCCGATCGCAGCACGTAGCCGAAGAGCAGCGTCATCACGCCGACCACCGCCACGATCGTGAATGGATCGGCCGAATACCGGAGGCCGGGGAACGTCGGGCGTGCGGGCGGGAACAGCACGATGATCCCGAGGACGAGCGAGGCGATCGCCCCGGCGGTGAGGAACCCGTGGGTGGGCATCTTGATGTCGGCGATGAAGAGGACGATCGCGAACAGCATGAACGCGATCCCGGCGGCGTTCGCGTCGAGCGTCCCGAACGAGAACAGCGCCAGGACGATCGAGATCACGCCAACGATGCCGGGCAGGATCAGCCCCGGGTTCTGCATCTCGAAGATGAGCGCGAGCGAACCGAGGCTGAACAGCAGCACGGAGATCTGGGGGTCGACGACGATGTGCAGGAACGACTCGAACAGGTTCATCGGATCGTCGTCGATCGCTGCGGCCTTCGTCGCGAGCGTGACCGCCTGACCGTTCACCTGGACCGTCCGCCCGTCGATCCTCGCGAGCAGATCCGGAACATCCCGCGCGACCAGATCGACGACCTTGATCTGGAGCGCTTCGTCGTCGCGGATGCTCAGGCTCTTGCGGACCGCGTCCTCCGCCCACTGCTCATTCCGCCCGCGCGCCTTTGCGATCTTCGTGATCTGGGCTGCGGCGTCGTTCTCGGCTTTCAACCGAAGGTCGCCCTGGATGTCGCCGCCCGAGCTGTCGACCGGGTGGGCAGCACCGATGTTCGTTGCCGGCGCCATTGCCGCGATCGTCCCAGCCATGGTGATGAACGTGCCGGCCGAGGCGGCGCGTGCGCCCGACGGCGCGACAAAGGTCACCACCGGAAGCGGGGCATTGAGGAAGGCCGTGGTGATCCGGTAGGTCGAGTCGATGAGCCCGCCCGGCGTATTGATGACGAAGACGACCGCCGGCGCCCCTGCGGCCTGCGCGTCGGCGATCACGCGATCGACGTAACGCGCGGTGATCGGGTTGATGGCGTCTTCGATGCGACCGACGACCACCGGCGCGCCCGGAGCCGCACGCGCCACAGGCCCAAGCGGGGCGCCGCTAGCGACCGACGTGACCTTCGTGAGATCGGTCTGGCCGAGAAGCGCACCGCCCGCGCCAAAGACGATGAGCACGACGGCGACGGCGAGTTGGAAGGTGAATCCGCGCTCCGCCCGCGGTCCCAGGCGGGTCGCGAGACGCGACGACGCGAACGGCGTCTCGCGGACGCGCTGCGTATCGATCGCCCGCGCCAACGCCACGCCCAGCCCATCTTGATCGCGCTCGTTCATGGCCGGAGCGCGCCGCGCACCAGCTGGCCGGCGGCGTGCGCAGCCCGAAGCCTGCCCAGTGCCTGCGAGAGCGTCGCGCCGACCGTCCCGCCCTTGATACCGAAGGCTTTCGAGATCTCCGCGTACGTCTGGTCGTAGTAGTGGCGGGCGACGACGATGGCCCGCTGGCGCTCGGTGAGCCCGCGGAGCGCGACCAGCAGATCTGATCGCTCGACCGCGAAGTCGATCTCGTTGCCCGTGCTCGGGAGCGTCTCCACGAGCACGTCACTCATCCGACGGCGCCGGTCGTGAAAGAGGACGCGGGTCGCGACGACGAGCAGCCACGCCCCGGGACGCTCCAGCGAAGCCAGACCCTGCTTGTACCCGCGCACGAACGCCTCCTGGACCGCGTCCTCCGCGGCGCCTGCGTCACCGCCGATCGCGAGGAGCGCACGGAGCAGCCGGGGGTACTCGCGCTCGTAGAGGGCTTCCCAGGCTGCGTTGTCGCCGTTCACGGCCTTCCTCCTAACGAGCCACGCACCAGGCCCCTTCTTTAGTCGGGTGTACCACGACGGGCTAGCGTTCCCGGTCTGAGCTGGCTGGAGGCGCCCGACTACTGGCTGGCGCGCCTGGTGATCGAGCGCGGCATCGGCGCGATGTATGGGATCGCGTTCCTGGTGGCGCTCCGCCAATTCACGCCGCTCCTTGGCGAGCGGGGCCTGCTCCCCGTCCCCACGTTCGTACGACAGGTCCCATTCCGGGCGTCACCGAGCCTGTTCCACATCCGGTACTCGGACGGCATGCTTCGCGTCGTCGCCTGGGCGGGCCTGGTGCTGAGCGCCGCGATCGTCCTCGGGTTCCCCGACGGATGGCCGGTGCCGATCGAGATGCTCGTGTGGCTCGTGCTCTGGGTGCTGTACCTCTCCATCGTCAATGTGGGCCAGACCTTCTACCGCTTCGGCTGGGAGACCCTGCTCCTCGAGGCGGGATTCCTCGCGATCTTCCTTGGTCCCGTTTGGACGACCCCGGCCCTGCCCCTCGTCTACCTGCTGCGCTGGCTCCTCTTCCGGCTGGAGTTCGGCGCCGGTCTGATCAAGATGCGCGGCGATCGATGCTGGCGCGACCTCACCTGCCTCTACTACCACCACGAGACCCAGCCGATGCCGAACCCACTGAGCTGGTACTTCCATCACCTGCCCAAGGGTCTGCATCGCCTCGAGGTGCTCGGCAATCACGCCGCGCAGCTCATCGTGCCCTGGCTCCTGTTCGCCCCGCAGCCCGTCGCCGGTATCGCCGGCGGTGTCATCGTGGTCACGCAGTCGTGGCTCGTCCTGAGCGGAAACTTCGCGTGGCTCAACGTCATCACCATCGTCCTCGCGTTCTCCGCCTTCGACGACGCCACGCTCGGCCGGATCCTGCAGATCGCGCGACCCTCTCTCGAGCTCCCCATCGGATCCGCGGTCGCCGTGGTGGCGCTCACCGGCCTGATCCTGATCCTCAGCTACCGGCCCGCGAAGAACCTCTTCTCGTCCGGACAGCTCATGAACTCGAGCTTCGACCCGCTGCACCTGGTGAACAGCTACGGGGCGTTCGGCAGCGTCACCAAACGGCGCTACGAGGTGATCATCGAGGGCACGAATGACCCGACGCCCGGTCGCGGGTCCGTCTGGCACGAGTACGAGTTCAAGGCGAAGCCCGGCGACATGAGGCGGCGGCCACCGCACTACGCGCCGTACCACCTGCGGCTCGATTGGCTCATGTGGTTCGCGGCATTCTCGTCGCCGGCGTACCACGAGTGGTTCGTGCCGCTCCTGGTACGGCTCCTCGAGAACGACCGTCCCACGTTGCGGCTCATCGCTCGGAACCCGTTCCCCGACACTCCGCCATTCGCCGTGCGGGCGCAGCTCTATCTCTATCGCTTCACGACGCCCGCTGAACGCCGAGCGAGCGGCGCCTTCTGGCACCGCACGCTCGTGCGCGAATACGCACCGGCGATCAGCCTGTGGCCGAAGGGCGCAGCCGGCTGATCCCCCACTGTGGGGAACACCCGGCGGTCGGGCGCGTTAGAACGGCGTGGTGACACAGCTTCCCGTCCGCGCCCGATCACTTGCGAGCGTCCTCGCCGCCGTCATGGTCCTGGCCTCGATCCTCGTCGGCCCGGCCCGCAACGGCGCGGCCGCCGCGACCTGCACCGGCAGCACCGGACCGGGCATCCCACCACCGGCGAGCCTGCCCGCCGGCCTTCCCGGCTTCCACGCTCAGTGGTACGGCCAGAGCGGCTACCCGACGCTGTGCCCGGGCGAGCGATCCACGGCGACGGTCGCGTACTACAACGCCGGCTCGCGCGGCTGGGTCAGCGGGCGCCTCGGTGAGGTCGCGTACCTCGGCACCTGGGGGCCGGAGCCAGGCCAGGACCGCGCCACCGCCCTTGGCGGCGACGGGCAGCTCGGCTCGCCGGCCACCGGGTGGCCGCGCTACAACCGCATCGCGATCCAGCCGGCGGCATACGTCGGCCCCGGTCAGGTCGCGTGGTTCCAGTTCACCATCCAGGCACCGCTCACGCCGGGGACGTACCGGCTGTACCTCCGGCCCCTCGTCGAGGGCGCCCAGTGGATGGAGGACTTCGGGGTCTTCTGGCTCGTGACGGTCCTCAATCCGGACGGAACGGCGCCACCGGCCCAGACCGGCGTGCCCAGCACCACTGGATCGAGCACCCTCGGCGTACCGACCGCGCGCGGGACGTTCACGACGCATCTCATCAAGGAGCGGCTCGCGGACGTCACCGTCCGGACGGTCACTGCCAACTCCACGTACTGCGCCAACGCCTGCCCGGTGAAGCCGCTCGACCAGTACGTGGCGGCTGACCGCGCGTACGCGGGGATCCACGGGACGTACATCTGCCCGCCGGACTACGCGGAGTGCGCGGGGAAGACGAACTCGTACGACTACGCGATGTACAACAGCGACCTCGCGACCTGGATCAACAAGCCGGCCCTCATCGGCCAGAACGGGCTCGTGATCTTCAACGGCAAGAGACCGACGTACTACCGGCGCTCATTCGTGTTCGGGCAGGGCCCGACGGCGAACGCACCGGTCACCGCCGGGATCTCGATGTTCATGCTGCTGCTGCAAGGGGGCGCCGTGCTCGACATCTCGGCCGAGCAGACCGTGAAGCAGACCGAGAAGGGTCTAAAAGGCTCGATGGGCACGGACGGCACGTTCATCTACCTGGTGGTGGTGGACAACGCGTCCCTGCAGGACTCGCAGCTCGTCCTGCAGGCGCTCGGGGTGCAGGACGCCATCAACCTCGATGGTGGCGGCACCGCGGCGATGTGGATCGACGGCGGCTACACCGTCGGACCGGGCCGCCTGCTCCCCAACGCGATCCTGCTTACGAAGCCTTAGCGCTCAAGCAGCATTCGCAGACCCAACCTGGGCCGCCCTCGCTCGTCACTCGCCCGGGCTAGGTCGGATCGCGCGCTCGATCCGGCGATCGGGCACGAACCAGACGACCGCGACCAGGACATACAGCGCGAACGCGACCGCGGGGTTGAGCAGCGACAGCGGCACGGCGACCAGATAGATCGCGAGGGAGCCCTTCCCTTTGAGATCGCGGCCGATCGCCCTCGCGAGCGCGGAGTCGCGCCCATGGGTCCGGATGAGCGACTGCGCAAGAAGGAAGAAGGCGAAGCCTGCCATCAGTTGCACGACGCCGTACGCCGCCACCGGGACGGCGGCGAAGTCGTTCTCTCCCATCCAGCCGGTCGCGAACGGCACGAGCGACAGCCAGAACAGCAGATGCAAGTTGGCCCAGAGGATCCGCCCGGTGACATGGTTCGCCGCATGGAGGAGGTGGTGATGGTTGTTCCAGTACACGCCGATGAAGACGAAGCTGAGCACGTAGCTCGCGAACACCGGCGCGAGCGGAGCGAGTGCAACGAGATCGGTGCCGCGCGGCGCCTTCATCTCGAGCACCATGATCGTGATGATCACTGCGATCACGCCGTCGCTGAAGGCCTCGAGCCGGTTCTTCGTCATCCGATCTGGACCTTCCCCTCGCGGTCCGGCGGGTTCGTGAGATCCCCATCGTCCACGATGATCACGAACATGCCGTCCCAGTGCGGCCGCGGATAGACCTTGTCGTTGCGATCGACGTCGTGCGCCTTGCCGTCCGAGCTGAACACGATGCTCCCCTTGTACGCATCGCGGAACCACCACTCGTCCGCGTACCAATCGGCGATGGCGACGGTCGCTCCGGTCTGGAAGTCCGCGGAGCGGGACTTGTCGGGCCGGTGCTTCGCCGTCAGTGGATCCAGGTCGCCGCGCTGGGGGTCCTCGACGACGAGCGCGGTGACGCGGGTCACCGGATCTCCGTTGGAGACCCCGAGCGAGCCCGCATACCCCGTGATGATCGGCGCGTGCTGGCCGGCCAGGCTGAGCGCGATGACCGGCTTGCCCGAGCGCGCCAGCCAGTAGACCGCCGCGCGGGTCGCCGCCTCGCGGGTCGGGAACCGGTAGTAGTGATAACGGTTCGTCGGCTCCAGGGCGGTGATGACAGAGGCGATGGCCGCCGGATCGAGCCCCGGGTCGGCGCTCTTGTTGAGCGGCTTCCCCCGCGTCTGAACGGCTTTCGCGCTCGCGATGTCGCGACCGGTCGTGAAGGTCTGGATGATCCGAACGCTGGCCGCGGCGCACAGGAGCGCTTCGCCATTCGGATCCTCGAACTCCGTGAACCACGGCACCGCGCTCAGTCGCTCGTTCATGGTGCGGACGTTCCGGACCGCGCGGATCCGCTGATTCTGGCTCGACGTTCCGGTCAGCTCTATCCGCAGGTCCGTGGACGGTGGCATCAAGCCCTCGCACCGATACGAGCCGGACCGCCGCTCCGCGTCGATCGTGACACTGCAGGGGAACGGGGGCTCGGGCGTGACCAACAGCTGCACATCGAGGAGCGGAGCGCTCGAGGACCACTGCCCGGCCACGTAACGCGCGGCCTGGGACGAGTCCTTCGGCGGCTCGAAGACGATCGCCGGCGGCGGCGGGGTCGCGCTCCGGGGGGACGATGGGGACGGACTCGCGATCGCCCCGGATGGCGCTTCGACGGTCGAGCCGCACGCGGCGGCAGCGACCACGCAGACGACCATCAGGACCGTGCCGCGCACCATCATCCGTTCGGCGCCCATAATCGCTTGTCCCATGACGCCACGTCCGATCATCCCGTTCCGCCATCCGATCCGCGACGTCAGCGTCCGCGTACCCGCTTCAAAGAGCGTCACGAACCGAGAGCTCGTCCTGTCCGCCATCGCCGACGGCCGCTCGCGGCTCGAGCTCGGGCCGCTCGACCCGGGCGACGACGTTCGCGCGATGCGCCAAGCGCTGGCGGCCCTCGGGTATCGGGTCGAATGGGATCAGACGTTCCAGGTCACGGTCCACGGTGCCGGCGCGAAGCTCCCCCACGCGACGGCGGCGGTGAACGCCGCAGAAGCGGGCACGGTCGGCCGATTCGCGCTCGCACTCGCCGCCTGCGCCGATGGCGAGACGCGGTTCGACGGCTCCGCGCGCCTGCGCGAGCGTCCGCTCGGCCCGCTGGTCGCGGCACTCCGCGAGCTCGGCGCGGCGATCGATGCGGACCGGATGCCGCTGGCGGTGGCCGGACCGCTCCGGGGCGGTCGCACGACGGTGCCCGGGAGTCAGTCGAGCCAGTTCGCGTCGGCGCTCCTGTTGATCGCACCACGGATGGCCGAGGGACTTGACCTCGAGATCACCGGCTCGCTCGTCTCCGCGCCGTTCGTTGACCTCACCATCGCTGCGCTCGCGAGGCGCCGGGTCACCGTCGACGCGTCATCGTCAGATCGAATCCGGGTCGCCAACCAGAAGGTGAAGGCCCGCTCCCAGACGATCCCCGGGGACGCCACCGCGGCGACGTATCCGGCGGCGGCGGCCGCGATCTGCCGTGGCACTGTCACGATCGAGAATGTGGATGCGCACGCCGGCAAGGGCGGTCAGGGCGACGTCCGATTCTTCGAGCTGATCGAGGAGATGGGCTGCACCGTCGCGCGGGGGCGCGGACGCGTGACCGTGAGCCGCGTCGGTGGTCTGCAGGGCATCGTCGCGAACGTCCGCGACTGCTCGGACGTCTTCCCGAGCCTCGCGGTCATCGCGACGCAGGCCGCGACGCCGACCGAGCTCGGCGGGATCGCCCACACCCGGCTCCAGGAGAGCGACCGCATCGCCGCGGTCGCGGCGGGGATCAATGCCCTCGGCGGCCGGGCGACCGCGTTCGCCGACTCCATCCGGATCGAGCCGGCGCCGTTGCATGGCGGCATCGTCGACGCGATGGACGACCATCGCGTCGCCATGGCGTTCTCGATCCTCGGCCTGGAGGTGCCCGGCGTCGCGATCGAGGGAGCCGAGAGCGTCTCGAAGACCTTTCCCGACTTCTACGCGATGGTCAGGGAGCTCGGGCGATGACCCGTGTGCCGGTCATCCTTCGCGCCGAGATCACCAAGTCGATCGGACCGGGCGCGGCGTACCTCCTCACTCGCCGTTACCTCGCCGACGGCACGATCCTCGAACAGATGAATCCAGGCGTGCTCGATGACGAAACTGGGTGGAAGACGGCCGGGCACGAGGATGATCTCGTCAGCGCCGCCGACCGCCTCCGGCGCGATGGCTGGACGGTCGCCGAGTCGGAGTAGATCTCGGTCGGCTCTAGTCCAGCGCTCGCTCGACAAGGTCGAGCGCCGCGCGGAATCGCACGAGGGCGGCACGGACCTCGGCGGCATTGCCTTTCAGTAGCGCCGACGCGAGCTCCGATGGCGTTGCCGCCAGGCGGGTCGCGTCACGAAAGCCGGGGCCGGCGAACTCGCTGACGTCGGCTCCGGTGCGGGCGAGCGCCAGCGCGATCGCGAGCGGCAGCCCGGACAGCGTCGCGACGATCCGGTCATGCTCGACCGCGGACACGACGGTGGGCACCGCGCCGATCGACCGCACAAGGTCGCCGGCGGCGGCCATCGCCGATCCGTCCGAGCGGTCTGTCGGAACGAGGAAGAACGGCCGGCCGCGGAACAGATCTGCGCGCGCGGCATCGTACCCACGCTCGGTGGTCCCTGCCATCGGGTGCCCGCCGACGATCACACACGACGCGGGCGCCGTTCTCGCGAAGGCCTCCACCTCGCGCTTCAGACTCCCGACGTCCATGAGGAGGGCGCCGGCAGAGCGAGCCGCCAGCGCCGCGAGCGTCGACACGACCTTGGCCAGCGGCGTCGCCACGATGACGGCATCGGCCGGCAAGAGGTCGTCCAGCCGCGGCACCGATCGGATGTTGCCCGTCCCGGCGGGGTCGTATGCCCGGACGTCATGATCGCCGCTGAGCGCAAGCGCGAGCGAGCCGCCGATGAGGCCGCAGCCAGCGATCCCGATCCGCATCAGACCGCGGCGGCCACCGGACGTCCGTGGGCAGCCGCGACCGCGGGCAACATCGCCATGAGCTTCTCGAAGTTGTCGAACGTCAGCGACTGGAAGCCATCCTTCAGCGCGTGATCGGGTGACGGATGCACCTCGATGAGCAGCCCGTCGGCACCGGCGGCGACCGCCGCCAG
>JANLWM010000352.1:0-2670 GCA_031364525.1 Chloroflexota bacterium
CTGGCGGCCTTCACGACGATCGCGTTCACCGAGTTCGTCCGGCCGGTGAGGACGCGCTGCGCGGTCGTCGTTGGCACGAGGATCTGATCGTCACGCGAGAACCCGAACGTGGTGCCCTTGGTCTCGAGCATCCCGATGACCCTGAAGTTGAGGATGCGGGCCCGCTGGGCGCCGCCGGGACCGCCGACACCGAAGACCTGCCGGAGCTGGATGGTCTGCCCGGTGGGATCCACGCCCTCGCCGAAGAGGTTCATGGCGGTCACCGAGCCGATCACGGCGACCTGCGAGTTCACGCGGATGTCGAGGTCGGTGAAGAAGTCGCCGGCGGCGAGGGCCCACTCGCGCACGAGCGGGTACCCCGGCGTCACGCCGACGACATTCGAATTCCAGTTCTGTCCGGCGGCGGTGACCTGCCACCGGCCGGCGCTCTGCTCTGCTTCGACACCGGTGATCGTCGGGCCGAGCTGGTCGTTGATCGCGTTCATGTCATCGAGCGTGAGGTTCTGGCTCGCGACGCCGGCGCCGCGGAGGCCGTTGTCGCCGGTCTGCGCACCGGGTGTGACGGTCACGAGGTTCGACCCAAGCGAGAGGACCTGCTGCTGCACGGTCTGCGACGCCCCATTGCCGACCGCCACCATCGCGATGACCGAGGCCACGCCGATGATCACCCCGAGCATGGTCAGGGACGAACGCAGCTTGTTGACGATGATCGACTGCAGCGCCGAACGGAACGAGTCGAAGAGCTTCATCGGCTCACGGACGCCACGTGCGCGACTTCGCCGGTATGAAGGTCGACCGACTGCTGCGTTCCAGCCTGCTTCAGCTCGTCCTCGGCCCGGCGCGGCACCGGCACGACCTCGTCGCCGGCGACGACGCCGTCTCGCATGCGCACGATCCGCTTGCAGTGCTCGGCGACGTCAGGCTCGTGCGTGACCATGACCACGGTCTTCCCCTCGTCGTTGAGCCGCTGGAAGATCGCGAGGATCTCGGCGGTCGATCGCGAGTCGAGGTTCCCGGTCGGCTCATCCGCCAAGATGATCGACGGATCGGTGAGAAGCGCCCGAGCGATCGCGACGCGCTGTTGTTGTCCACCACTCAGCTCGGTCGGCTTGTGATGCATGCGTTCACCGAGACCGACCGCGGTGAGCGCCGCCTTCGCGCGCGCGGTACGGCCGCGTGGCGTGCCGCCGTAAAGGAGTGGCAGCTCCACGTTCTCGATCGCGTTGAGGCGGGGGAGGAGGTTGAACGTCTGGAACACGAACCCGATGTGCCGGTTGCGGATGGCAGCCAGCTGGTCGTCGTTGAGCTCTCGGACCTTCTGGCCGGCGAGGACGTAGGTGCCCCCATCCGGTACATCGAGGCAGCCGAGGATGTTCATCATCGTGGACTTGCCCGAGCCCGACGGACCCATGAGGGCCACGAACTCGCCGGGATACACGTCGAGATCCGCGCCGCGTAGGGCGTGGACGATGTTGTCCTTCCCCATGCGGTAGGTCTTCGCGACCCCGCGGAGCGTGATGACCGGAGCGGCCGTTGCGGCGGCCGTTCCCGCTGCGGCGGTCATCGGCCCGGCTGTCCCCCGCCACCGATCTGGACCCCGCGGTTGGCGCCACTCGCCGCGGCCCGCGGCTGCGGCAGGACGACGACGTCGCCCTCCTCGGCGCCCGTCAACACCTCGGTGACCGTCTCGTTGCTGATGCCGAACGTCACATCCGTGTCGACCGGCTGGCCGTCCTTCATCACCGTGAGGTACCGGCGGCCGGTCTGGGTCTTCACGGCGAGGTTCGGCACCGTGAGCGTGTTCGGCCGGCTCGCAAGGATGACCTGGGCCGTGCCGCTCATTCCCGGCTTCACGAGCACGTTCGGGAGGTCGATCGTCACGTCGACGCCGTAGACCGGAACACCCGAGGCGATCGTCGCGACGGGGTCGAGCGACGTGACCTTGCCCGTCATCTTCGCGGTCCCGACGGCATCGACAGCGATCGTCGCGACCTGTCCGAGCTTCAGCTTCACGACGTCGGCCTCGCCGACGGTGCCGTGCAGGGCCATGGAGCCGGTGTTCGCGAGCACGATGAACCCGGCGGTGCTCGTGCTCGAGACATTCTCGCCGGGCTGTGCGCTGATCGAAACGACCACGCCGGTAACGGTCGCCTTGATGCTGGCGTTGTCCAGGTTCGTCTGAGCGGTCGAGACGCTCGTCTGCGCGTTCGCGAGGCTGTTCTGGGCGCTCTGCACGTTCGACGGCTGGTTGTTGACGGCGGTCTGGGCGCTCTGGATGCTCTGGGCCGCCCGGACCTGGCTGCCGGCGATGTTCTGGACGGCGTTGACGTAGCTGCCCGTGATCGCGTCGGTCAGCGTCGAGACGCTCGAGCTGATCTGCGTGACCCGGGTCTTGATCGCTCCCGAGAGCTGGGTCTCGGTCGTGATCTGGCTCTGCAGACCCACCAGGTCCGCCCTCGCCTGGTCGAGGTATCCGTCGGAGCGGCTCGCGACCGTGTTGATGCTCTGTTGGGCCGCTGTCACGGAGCCCTGCGCGGTCGATATCGCGGACGTGGGCGCATCGAGCGCCGCGGACAGCCGGCTGAACGCGCCGGTGTACGCGCTGAGCGCGCTCTGCGAGCAACGCCGGCGTGGCAACATAGTCAAACACGACTGGCCGCGAGAACGTGG
>JANLWM010000377.1:0-5914 GCA_031364525.1 Chloroflexota bacterium
CGCCGGATCCCCAGCGCCAGCGGCTGCAGCACGCGTTCGCCCTCCTCGTGCCGGCGGTCCTGTTCGGCTTCCTCGTCACCTCGCAGTGGCAGGGGCAGCAGGAGCGCAGCCAGATCGCCGTCCGCTACAACGCGCCGCTCACCGATGCCGCATTCGCGCTTCAGAAGGAGCAGAACGACCTCAAAGCGCAGCTCCAGGACCTTCGATCGCAGCTCGACAAGATCCAGGCCAATGCCGCAACCCAGAGCGGCGCCACCAGCGAGCTGCAGACCCGGATCGCGGAACTTCGCGCTCAGGCCGGTCTCACGGCCCTCGCCGGCGATGGCGTCGTCGTGCAGCTCGATGACTCGCACACCGCGACATCGGGAGCAGCGAACCTCGATCAGGCGATCTGTCACTCGACGGACCTCACCGACATCTTGAACACCGCGTGGCGCGGCGGCGCGCAGGCGATCGCAGTGAACGCGCAGCGGGTCGTCGGCACCACGAGCGTCTACTGCGTCGGGTCGACCATCATGGTGAACGGCACGCTGATGTCGCCGCCGTTCAACATCGTGGTCATCGGGCCGCAGAACAGCGTCCTCGGGGCCTTCGACGATCCGAACCAGCTGAAGGACATCAAGACCCGGCGCGACGTGGTCGGTCTCGGCTTCCGCGTGACGCGTGCGACGGCCATCAACGTGCCGGCCTATGACGGCGCGCTCAGGATCCGGGTCGCGGTGCCCCAGTGAGGTCGAGCGCCGGAGGGATCGCGGCGACCGCGGTCGCGCTGTTCCTTGGGATCCTTGTGGTCACGCAGTTCCGCTCGCAGGATGTGTACTCACGTAGCCTGCAGCTCGAGACGCCGGCGTCGCTCACGACCCTCATTGCGAATCTGTCGGACCGGAACAATTCGGTGCGTGACGAGATCTTCGATCTACGCCTTCGCGTGACATCGGCGAGGGACTCTGTGGCGAACGGCAAGGGATCCCTGGCCGAGAGCCAGCACGAGATCGATCAGCTCAAGATCTTCACCGCGCAAAGCGCCGCCCGCGGGCCCGGGATCGGCGTGAAGATCGACGGCGTGTTCGACGACCGCGCGATGAGCGATCTGACGAACGAGCTGCGCAACGCCGGCGCCGAGGCGATCGCAGTGAACGACGTGCGCGTCGGACCGCGGTCGTGGTACGCCCCGGGTCCGGAGCGCACGATCCTCCTGGATGGCCGGCAGCTGAACGGACCATGGACGGTGAAGGCGATCGGCGCCTCCGAGGTCATCTTCGTCGCGATCACCCGGACCGGCGGCATCCAAGGTCAGTTCGAGCTCATCTATCCGCGGACGCGGATCACGGTGACGAGAGAATCGACCCTCGATCTCGCGGCGGTCGCGCCCCGGCGCTGAGCCGCCGCACCTAAACTCCGCCTCTTGATGACCAAGCCGCCGCTGCCGCTCTTCCTCGACGACGTCGTCGTCCTGCGCAAGCCGCATCCGTGCGGCGGCGACACCTGGCGCATCGTTCGGCTCGGTGCGGACATCGGGGTCCGGTGCGCCGCCTGCGGACGCCGGGTGCTCATCGCCAGGAGCGAGATCGAGCGTGATATCAAGCGGTTCGTCGAGCGCGGCCCCCTGGCGCCGGTCGAGTAGCGCGATGGAGGCGGAGGACCAGAGCGGCCCGTCAGACGCCGGAGGCGTCCTGCGCAATCGCGCGTTCCTGGCGTTGTGGGGCGCCCAGATCCTGTCGCAGGTCGCCGCGAATGCGACGACGTTCGCGCTCATCGTCCTGGTCGGCGAGATCACGAAATCCAACACCTCGTCATCGATCCTCATCCTGTTCGCGATCCTGCCGGCCGTCGTGCTCGGCGTGCTGGCCGGTGTCATCGTGGATCGGACCGATCGGAAGCGCGTGCTCGTCATCACCAATGCGCTCCGGGCCGCTGCGGTCGTGCCGCTGCTCGTGCTGGGGCAAAGCGTCGCCGCCGCGTACATCGTGAATTTCCTCGTCGCCGCGATCACGGTGTTCTTCGTGCCCGCCGAGTCGGCCACGATCCCGGCGATCGTTCGGAAGAGGGATCTCCTGGTCGCGAACTCGCTGTTCACATTCACCTTCAACGGTGCGTTCCTCGTCGGCTTCATCATCCTGGCGCCGCTCGTCATCGCCCTATCCGGCTATGACGCGTTGTTCATCGTCATCGGCGCGATGTTCGCCGGCGCGGCGCTCCTGTGTCTGACCGTCCCGAGCGTGGCGGCGCCGGCGACGAAGGATCACCTCGGCGTTCGGGTCGCCGGAGCAGCGGTGAAGCAGACCCTGGGCGGGATGGGGGAGGCGTTCACCTATCTGCGCCGTCATCCGGCCGTGGTCTGGTCTCTCGTTTACATCGCGCTCACCTACATGCTGGTCGCCGTGGCCGGCGCGCTAGCGCCCGGTTTCGTTCGCGAGGTCCTCGGGCTCGGCGAGAAGAACGTGATCGTTCTCGTCGGTCCCGCGGGCGTCGGCGTGGTCGTCGGGCTCGGCGCGCTCAATGCCATCGGCGGTCGCCTCGAGCCGACGCGGGCCATCGGTATCGGCCTGCTCGTCACGGCGGGCGCCCTGATGGTCCTCGCGCTCGAACGGCCGCTCGCGGACGTGTTCCGCACTGCGACCGGACCGAATGAGGGATTCCCCTTCTTCGTCGCCGTCGTGAGCCTGACCGCCTTCGTCTTCGGCATCGCCTACGCGTTCATCACCGTGCCGTCGATGACCCGGCTGCAATCCGAGCTGCACGACGACATCCGGGGCCGGATCTTCGGCGTGCTGAACACCCTCGTCTCGGTGTTCAGCTTTCTCCCACTGCTTCTCGTCGGACCCGTCGCCGACATCTACGGCGTGGCCCCGGTGTTCTTCGGCGCCGCGGTGACCTGCGTTGCCGCGTGGGCCGGCGGTCGCGCCTCGCGGCGCCGCGGCCACATGCTTCCGACCGCCTGAATGTGCCATATGAGGTGGAAGGGCCCGTCTAAACTGAGCACCGAGTGACCTCCTCCCGCACCACCTTCTTCGACTACCTCGGCCGTCACAAGCTCAAGCTCATCAGCGGCATGGCTGCCGTGGGGACCGGGAGCTTCATCGCCGTCATCCCGCCGCGCCTGATCGGGGCGATCGTCGATGAGCTGAATCAGGGTGCGGCCTTCGACGCCGTCGTTCGTCTGGCACTCGGCATCGTCGGCTTGGCCGCGGTCGAGAACCTGATCCGCGGATTCGGCCGGTATCACGTGATCGACACGTCGCGGCGCGTCGAATACACGATGCGCGGCGACCTGCTCGAGCACTTGCAACGGCTCGACGTCTCGTATTTCCAGCGGCAGCGGATCGGCGACCTGATGGCGCGGCTCACGAACGACCTGACCGCCGTCCGTCAGATGATGGGGTTCGGCATTCTCATGCTGACCTCGACCTCGCTCGTCCTCATCTTCACGGTCATCTCCATGCTGAACGTGAGCGTCAAGCTGACGCTCCTGTCGCTCGTGCTCATGCCGATGGCTTCGATCAGCTTCTGGTTCATCGGCCGGAGGGTCAGCCGGCGGTTCGAGCAGCTTCAGGCGAAGTTCGGCGATCTGTCGACGAAGGCGCAGGAGAACTTCTCGGGTATCCGGGTCGTGAAAGCGTTCTCCCAGGAGGGCGCGGAGATCGCCTCATTCGGGAAGGTGAACGGCGAGTACGTCGATCGGGCACTCGATCTCGCGAGGATGAACGGGTTGGTGTGGCCGGCCATGGCGTTCATCCTCGGAGTGTCGGTGCTCGTGACCCTGTACGTCGGCGGACAGGACGCCATCGCGCACCAGCTGACGATCGGTCAGCTGATCCAGTTCGTCGCGTATCTCTACCTGCTGTCGTGGCCGATGATCGCGCTCGGCGAGGTCACCAACCTGTTCCAGCAGGGGTGGGCCTCTCTTGGCCGGCTGCAGGCGGTGTTCGATGCCACCGCGGCGATCGCGGACCCGGCCGACCCCGTCGCCTCGCAGATCCGCGGCGCAGTCGAGTTCCGCGACGTCAGCTTCTCGTACGGCCAGACCGTCGTGCTGAAGGGCGTGTCCTTCAGCGTCCCGGCGGGCGGGTCGCTCGCGATCGTGGGGCCAACGGGCTCGGGCAAGTCGACGCTGGTCAACCTCATGCCCCGGCTCGTCGATCCGCAGCACGGCGAGATCCTCATCGATGGGGTCCCGGTGAGCCGCTACTCCCTCCGCCAGCTGCGCCGCGCGATCGGGTATGTCCCGCAGGAGACATTCCTGTTCAGCGTCCCCCTGCGTGAGAACGTGGGCTTCGGCTCCGAGACCGAGCTGACCGACGCCGAGCTCGAGTGGGCGGGCGACGTCTCTCAGCTCAACAAGGATGTCGAGGACTTTCCCGCGCGGTACGACACGATGATCGGCGAGCGCGGCGTGACCCTCTCCGGTGGCCAGAAGCAGCGCACCGCGATCGCCCGCGCCGTGGCGAAGGACCCGCGGATCCTGATCCTTGATGACGCGTTGTCCGCAGTGGACACGTACACCGAGGCGGAGATCCTCCGTCGCCTTCGTGGCGTGATGCGGGAGCGCACGAGCATCGTCGTGGCCCACCGGATCTCCACCGTGAAGGACGCCGACGAGATCCTCGTTCTCGATGAGGGGCGGATCGCGGAGCGGGGAAGCCACCGCGTCCTCCTCGAGCAGGACGGCCTGTACGCGAAGATGTATCGCCGCCAGCTCCTCGAGGCCGAGCTGCAGGTCGATGAAGAGCAGCAGGAGCACGAGAAGCGGATCCGTCAGGGGGACGACGCTGCCCCGGAGCGACCGGCCCGCGCCGGCTATCGGCCGATGGGCGATGGCGGGGGCGAGCTCTAGTGGCGCAGGCGCAGGGCTTCTTCCACGAAGACGAGATCCTCGGGAAGGCCTACGACCGGACACTGACCCGCCGGCTGGTGGGGTACCTCAAGCCGTATCGCGGCCGCACGTTCCTGTCGTTCTTCCTGTTGCTGCTCCTGTCGGCGTCCCAGATCGCGCCGCCGATCATCGCCAAGTTCATCGTCGACAGCGCCATCACGCCCGCGGTCAACGGCGAGGTGACGCCCGAGGTCGCGAGCGGTCGGCTCGGCGCGCTGGGACTCCTCTATCTGGCGGTGCTCTTCGCCTCCGCCGGCCTTCGATACTGGCAGTCGCTCCTCGCGACCTGGATCGGCCAGCGGGCGATGTTCGACCTGCGTGGCGAGCTGTTCAGCCACCTGCAGTTCCTGTCGCTCGGGTTCTTCGATCGCAACCCCGTCGGGCGACTGATGACGCGGATCACGAACGACATCGATGCGCTCATCGACATGGTCCAGCGCGGGGTGGTCGCGATCTTCGGCGACGTATTCATGCTCGTCGGGGTGTCGGCGACCATGCTCGTGCTCGACTGGCGGCTCGCGCTCGTGACGTTCGCGTCGCTGCCCGTGATCATCGGACTCACTGCGTACTTCCGCGGGATGATGCGCGATTCCTTTCGGGCGATCCGGATCCGGCTGGCCCGCGTGAACGCGTATCTGAATGAGGACCTGAGCGGCGTCGCGATCGTGCAGCTCTTCACGCGGGAGGAGAAGGCCCTCAAGGCCTTTGACGGGCTCAACGCCGATCTGTTGCGCGCGAACCAGGGCGCGGTGCGCGCGCAGAGCGTGTTCCAACCGACCGTCAACTTCACTCGGGCCGGCACTTCTGCGGCGCTGTTCATCGCGGGCGCGTATTGGATCCTCGGCGGTCAGATGACCATCGGGACCCTGCTCGCATTCTGGCAGCTCGTCGAGCAGTTCTTCCGGCCGATCCTCGACCTTTCGGAGAAATACAACATCATGCAGGCCGCGATGGCCTCGTCGGAGCGCGTGTTCCGGCTCCTCGACACGAAGGCGACCATCGTGGATCCCATCCATCCGGTGCAGCTGGCCGGCGTCCGTG
>JANLWM010000278.1:0-3113 GCA_031364525.1 Chloroflexota bacterium
GGAGAGGTCGCATAGTGGCCTAGTGCGCTCGCCTGGAAAGCGGGTAGGTGAAAGCCTCGGGGGTTCGAATCCCCCCCTCTCCGCCGGATGACCGTTCTCGCCTTTGACGTCAACGAGACATTGCTCGACCTGCGTGCGCTAGACCAGCCGTTCGCGGCGGCGTTCGGCGATGCGTCCTTGCGACCCCAGTGGTTCGCGCTGATGTTGCAGATGGCCTTCGTCGGTGGGCTCACCGGTACGTACGTCGATTTCAGCGCCGCGCAGCGAAGTGCGCTGATGGTCCTGGCGGCGCGTCAGAACGTGACGGTCTCGACTGATCGGTCGGCTGCCATCCTCGACGGGATGAAGACCCTGCCCCCGCATCCCGAGGTCCGCGCGGCGATGGAGCGGCTGCGCGGACGGTTCCGGCTCGTCGCGCTGACCAACAGTCCCGCAAAGGTGGCCGAGACGCAGATGCGGAACAGCGGGCTTCGCGACCTGCTGGAGGACGTGTATTCGGCCGACGCGGTGAAGCGGCTGAAACCCGCGCCGGAGCCGTACCGAATGGTCGCGGAGCGGACGGGTGTGCCGATCGGGGACGTGCGCCTGATCGCGGCGCACGGGTGGGATATCGCCGGGGCGCTCGCGGCCGGGTGCCGGGCGGCATTCGTCGCTCGACCGGGCGCGGCGCTCTACCCGCACGGCCAGCAGCCGGACATCGTCGCGGCGGACCTTGCCGGCATCGCCGACGCGCTCCTTCGCTAGCGACGCTTCGCGATCGTCCTCACGATGGAGCGACCCACGAGCATTGCGACGATCGGGATGAGCATCGCGCGCAGGGCGAGACGCGTCGCGTCGATCGCGGGCTCCCAGCGCACGGCGCCGTCCTTGATCACGAACGCACCCACGGGCCGGGCCCGCACGCCGTAGCCGACACCACCGCCAGCCCCCTCGGGACCGCCGCCACCACCGCCACCGCCCGCGACCTCGGCGGCCGGGATGATGGTCAGGCCGTCCTTTTCGAATGGCACGCCGTAGACGCGCTTCACCGTCACCGTGTCCTGGGCTTTCGCGAGGATCTCCTGCACGTTCACATCCGACCTCCCCGGCATCGCCGTCGGCCACTGATTGTCCTCCCGGTGCTAGCGTTATCGGGCCGTGCTAGGTGGGGAGCTAGCGGTGCCCTGTACCCGCAATCCGCTTCAGCGGGACTGAATCCCCTCCCGAGGTCCGTCGTTCCGGGTTCTGGTCGTGCGTCGCGGCGTTGACGATCGGGTCCTGTGCAGCAGCGGCCCGCGAACCCCGTCAGGTCCGGAAGGAAGCAGCGGTAAGCGGTCGTCGCTGAGTGCCGCAGGCAAGCCTGATCCGAGCCAAGGCGTGCGATCGTGACCGAGATGTCGTGATCGACGGAGGGTGCACGGCGTTCCACGCTTTATCCTGACCGCGTGCCCGAGCGTGCCGCCCTCTACCGCCGCTACCGATCGCAGACGTTCGCCGAAGTCGTCGGTCAGGAGCACGTCACCCGCACCCTCAAGAACGCGATCGCCACGGGGCAGGTCGCCCACGCATATCTGCTCGCGGGCCCGCGCGGCATCGGGAAGACCTCTATCGCCCGGATCATCGCGAAGGCCGTGAACTGCCCGAAGACGAAGAACGGCGATCCCTGCGACGCATGCGAGAACTGTGTCCAGATCCGCGAAGGCCGGTTCCTCGACCTCATCGAGATCGATGCCGCGAGCAACCGCGGCGTGGACGAGATGCGTGATCTACGGGAGAAGGTGCGGTTCGCCCCGTCCCAGGGCACCTACAAGGTGTACGTCATCGACGAGGCCCACCAGCTCACGAGCGACGCGTACAACGCCCTGCTGAAGACCCTCGAGGAGCCGCCACCCTATGTGATCTTCGTGCTCGCGACGACCGAATCCCAGAAGATCCCGGCCACGATCGTTTCGCGGACCCAGCGGTTCGACCTCCGTCGCATCCCGCACAAGACGATGGTCCAGCAGCTGGCATCGATAGCGAAGAGCGAGAAGATGCAGGTCGAGCCCGCCGCGCTCGAAGCTATCTCGCGGCACGCTCAGGGCTCCCTTCGGGATGCCGAGAGCATCCTGGATCAGGTCGCGACGTTCGCCGAGGGCAAGGTCCGGGTCGAGGACGTGGATGAGCTGCTCGGTGCCACCGACTGGGAAGAAACGACCGTCCTCTTCGACGCCATCGCGGCGAACGACGCGTCGAAGGCGGTGGGGCTCGTCAGAACGCTCGTCGACGATGGCCGCGACCTGCGCCTCTTCGTGCGCCGGTCGATGGATCACATGCGCGCGCTCGTGCTCGTGCGCGCTTCCGACATGGTCCCGGAGACCGCCACCGAGTCCGCCGGCGCGGTGCTTCGGCGCCAGGCGCCCCTGTTCTCCCTGGATCGGCTCGCGAAGATCGCACATCGCCTCATCGAGGCCGAGCAGCAGCTCCGCACCGGTGAAGGAACGCCATTGCCGCTCGAGCTCGCCCTGCTCGACCTCACGACCGAGGGCGCGTCGTCGCCAACGCCGGCCACGAAGCAGCCCGCGCCCCAGTCCGTTGGCCCGCGACCCGCGGCGCCGTCGCCCCGACCCCTCGCGCCGGCCGCTCCGTCACGACCGCAGGCGGTCGTGGACCTGGCCGAGCGCCGGGCGCAGCAGCCGCCGCGACCGGCATCGGTTGCCGACCAGCGGCCGGTCGGCGCGGCCTCGCCGAGCGTGACCCTTGAGCGCGTGCGCACCGCGTGGGAGGGCCTGCTCGAGCGCACCCAGGAGCGAAGCATCGCGAAGGCCGCGCAGCTCGTGAAGGCGGAGCCGGTCGCCATCGAGGGCGGCACCGTCGTCATCGCGTTCAGTGACGACTTCGCGCGCAACATCTGGGCCGACCGGCAGCGCCCCGAGCTCGAGCGCGATCTCAGCGACCTCCTCGGGTCGGCCGTCCGCGTTCGCTGCGTGAAGCAGCCGGCGGCGGCCGCGACGAACACGCAGCCGGCGACCGAGGATCCGATGCTCCGCGCCGCCCTCGAGACGTTCCGCAGACCAGATCGCATCTTGGAGGTCGAATGACATGAAGAACATCGGTGATCTGCAGCGCATGGCGCGTGAGATGCAGGCGAACAT
>JANLWM010000055.1:0-2281 GCA_031364525.1 Chloroflexota bacterium
TTGGCGGACCCGAGCACCCCGCTGAGCGCGGCGACGAACGCCGGCATCGGCTGCGCGAGCCCGCGCGCTGCGGCCCTGACCGCGGCGGTCACCTTCGCGGCATCTGCAGCGACCTTCGCGTCGCGCTCGAGGCGCGTGATCGTCGCGGTGGTCTGGGTCCGCCACTTCGCGTCGAGCGAGCCGGTCCCGCAGACCGGACAGGTCTTCGGCTTGTGGTGGCCATGAAACTGAAGCGCTTGCGTGAGCAGCTGCACCAGCTCGAGGGCCTGGGCCGATGATGCGTCCGCGGCCGCGGCTGTCGACGCGCCCTTGGCTGCGGCTGCGATCGCCTCGGCGTCCTCGGTGGTGGGCGCCTCGAACGCCACCAGCCGACGGAGCGCGGCGGTCGCCGCATCGTCCGTCGACTCGATCTTCCCCGCGATCGCCGTCTCAAGCGCAGCGAGATCGCGCCGGGGATCCTTCAAGATCGCGATCGCCCGGCGCGCGCGGTCGTCATCAAGGGCGCTCAGCTGCGCGACGAGCGGCGCGATGCCGGCGTCGGATGCGTCCGTCAGCTTCGTGCGCGCGAGGCGCTCACGTGCGAGGGCCTTTTGGCCATCGACGAGATCCTCGAGGCCGAGCATCTTCGAGAGGCGGTCGTGGAACGCCGAGGGGCCTTCATCGAACATCGCACCGAGCTCGTTGTACGAAAGGAACGGCCGGTAGAGCTCGAGCGGTCGGTCCCACCCCATCGTGGCGAGGCCGACCTTCTTCTGGCCGTGACGCTGGATGACCGTCGCCGCTTCATCGAGCGCGGCACCCGCCGGCCACCGCCGCGACACGACGGCCCGCCCGTGATCGCCCTCGATCGTCAGCTCCGCCTCGATCTCGGCGTCCTGGGTCTGATGGAGGTTCCGCCAGCCGTCCTTCCAGACCTTCGATCGGGTCGACCACCGGCGGTTCTCGCCGGTGAGGAGGAACTCCACCGCTTCCGACAAGCTCGACTTGCCCGAGCCATTCCGGCCCACGATGAGCGTCAGGCCGGGCGCGCCGGAGAGCTCGAGCCTGGTCTTCGGCCCGACGCCGCGGAACCCGGAGACCGTCACGGCGTTCAGATAGACGGACTGGGATGGCCCGGTGGCCGCACCGATCGAGCGCGGCGCCGCGTCGTCGCTCGCGAGCGCGGCGTGCAGCTCCGCATCGCCGGAGCACGCGGCGAGCACCAGCTGGGCCCACGGGGTCGCATCGACGCTCTCCGACCGCAGCCGCGCGCGGATGAGCTCGAGAAGGGTGGCGTCCACTCAGGCGCCCTTGCCGAATGGCGGGACGAGCATCGGGACGCGCCGGGCGTACGCGTCATAGGCCGGACCAAGGCTCTCGCGCAGCAGGCCCTCTTCGGCCGACGCGCGGATGAAGAGCGCGGGGATCGCGCCAAAGAGCGTGCCGGCGATGAGGAGATCGTTCCCGGTGGCGAGCCACGCGCCGAGGAGATGCACCCCGAGGCCGAGGTAGACCGGATGCCGAACGATCGCGAACGGGCCGCGATCGACGACCTCGTGGCCCTCGTGCACCTCGACCTCCATGTCGAAGTGACGTCCGAGCGTGCGGGCCGCCCACATCGAGAAGCCGATGCCCCCGACGACGAGCCCGAGGCCGGCCCAGCGCACGGCGTCCGGGAACGCGAGCTCCGGTCCCGGCCGGAGCGCGATGACGACGTACGGGACCCAGATGAAGAGCGGCAGATACTGCGCGACCGCGTTGCCGCGCCGGATGGTCGTGCGGCCGCGCCGGACGCGTGCCCTGAGGCGCTCGGCCACGAACGCATACGCGAGGAAGCTCAGCGCGCTGGTCCACGCGACGAGCTCGCCGCTCACGGCTTCACGATGAACCACTCGTGGTCGACGTCCTGGCCGTTGGCCTGATCGGTGCCCGGCGGATCCTCGATGTACAGGTACAGCGGCAGGTTCTTGTACGTGAGCTGCCGCGTGCCGTCCTTGCGCGTGACCGACCCGAACGAGTTGCCAGGGAACGTATGACTCAGGGTCGGCGTATGCGTGATCAGGAGCGGCGGCCAGTTCATCGCGCAGATGTCGTAGCAGACGGTCTCGCGCGGGAGATCCTTCGTGTACACGTACACGGTCATCCCGTCAGCGGTCATGACATCGCCGAGCTTCTCGCGGGCCGCGATGCCGATCACCGGATCCGTCGTGCGCGGCTGCTTCGGGATGGCGGTGCTGCCGCAGGAAACCAACACGCAGGCCACCACCGCGATAATGATGGGAACGGAACGGGGCCCCGCAAG
>JANLWM010000070.1:0-11366 GCA_031364525.1 Chloroflexota bacterium
GTCGCGGCGGCGTTCGGCGCGTTCCTCAACATGAACTTCCTCCTCGCCGGAAGTGCCAGCACCAACCCGGTGCTCCTCATCCTCGCGATCCTCCTGATCCTTGCCTGGAAGATCGCGGGCTTCATCGGGCTCGATCGCTACCTGCTGCCCATCCTCGGCACGCCGTGGCGCGGCGACGACGATCAGCACAGCGCGCCGACCCGCGGAAAGGCACCGCAGGCCGCCGCGATCCTCTGAGCACGCCTGGGTCCCGCGGCTCCCGCATCCTCATCATCGAGAGCGACGGGCCGACGCGCGATCTGTTGGCGGAGGTCCTCTCGGAGGATGGCCATGAGGTCTTTCTCGAATCCAGTGGGCTGGCCGGTCGCGATCGCGTCATCGATGGGCCATTCGATCTGGTCCTGTCAGAGATCCTGCTGCCTGACCTGGATGGGATCGTCCTGGCCCAGCAGGTCCGCCTGGCCGGCAGCCGCACCGTTCTGGTCGCGCTCAGCTCGCTGACGGAGGACGCGCACCGCCAGCGGGGGCTCGCGGCGGGCTTCGATGAATATCTGTTCAAGCCGATCAAGGGGAGCGCGCTTCGCGCCGAGATCACGCGGCAGCTCAGTACCCGCACCCCGGTCGTCGCCGCTCCCACGGCCGTTCCCACGGCGGCCCCCAAGACCGCGGTGGCGGTCGCGCGACGGCCGCGTGGAGTGCTCGGCGGGCTCGTGGTGGTCGCGATGGGGATCCCGTTCATCCTTCAGCCGCTCGGAGTCCCGAACGCGGCGTCCTACCTGTTCGTCGCGATGGGCGGCGCGTTCCTCATCTCGTATGTCCGCGGCCATCAGTACGTCTACCTCATCCCGATGGTCACGCTCACGTCGTTCGGTATCGCGCTCCTGCTGCCGACCTGGATCGCGCTGCGGCCCGAGGCGGCCGCACCCACGTTCGTCGGGGTCATCGCCCTCGGATTCCTGGTCGCGTTCGGTCTGGCTCCCGAGCGGCGCTGGCCCCTGGTCCCGGCGGCGGTCCTCGGCGCCGTCTCCGCCGCACGGTTGGTCACCGGGTGGTCGCCGATCCCCGCGCTGATCGAACCGTTCCTGGTCCCGGTCGTGCTCGTGGGCGTGGGCCTCTACCTGCTCATCGAGCCCCAGAGCTCCTGACCGTGCGGCGTCTCGCCCCGTTCGCCGCCCTCTTCATCGCGTTGTTCGCGGTCCTGGTGTTCCTCGCTCCCCGGCAGGCAGGCGGTGAACCGGCAGCGCAGGCCACCATGGACGCACTCTCACCGTGCGGTGGGGCGACCGCGCCGGGGCCGTCCTTCTGTCTGGCCCTACCGACGCCGGGTCCGTCGGACCGCGGCGAGATGCTCGTACGCCGGCAGGAAGCCTGCGCCCAGATCGAGGCGGGGGAAGCTCCTGACTTCTGCCTGGTCGTGCCCGCGAGCGGCGCATCGACCGCAGCGCTGCAGCGTGACATCGCGCTCGTCCAGCTCCGACAGCGCCTGGGGGCGGACTTCCGCCGCACCGTCGCCGGGGGCGTGCAGCTCTGGGCGGAGGTCGGGATCTCCCGCCCGATCGTCGATGAAGCGCTGCGGCTCGTCGCGCTCGACGCCGCGGCGGTCGAGGAGTACTTCGGACGCTCATTCCAACAGCCGCCGGCGGTATTCCTGTTCACGTCCCAGCAGTCATTCAGCGTCGCGCTGCAGCGCCACTTCGGGGTCGATGCCGCCCTCGCCGGTCGGATGTCGCAACAGCTGCTCGGCGTGCTCCTCACCGGCTCGGATGCGGTCGCGATCAACGGACAGGGCATCGTCACCAGCAGCCGGGCGGTGGTCTACCGCCACGAGCTGACGCACGTGCTGATCCACCAGCTTGCCGGGGATGGCGTCGCCAACTGGCTCGACGAGGGTTTGGCGACCCGCGTGTCGGCGATCGATGTGTCGGTGATCGATCCCGCGCGGGCATCGGCGCTCACGTTGTTGCGCACCGACCCGCGAGCGCTGTCGATCTTCACCGATCGTCGGGACTGGCAGACGGTCAATACGGCCTTCAGTGGCCGGGCGTACGGGGTCGCGGCCGAGGGGGTGCTTGCGATCGAGCGGCGCGTCGATCGTGCGGGGGTCACCGGACTGCTCGAGGCGGTCGGTCACGGCGCGTCCCTTGAGGATGCCTTCCGGAGCGTTTTGGGCGAGACCCTCGACGACTTCATCGCCCGCTTGCCTGCTATCGCGCACTGACCGGAGTGCCCAGGATGACGGTTCGGTCATCTCGGCCGTGACGGTTCGGTCATGCAGCCGCGGCTGGGACCGATGAAAGTTGGCGTCAGCAAGCGTGGTAGCAAGCGTGGCACCAAGCATGCTTGATAAGTGATTTGCCGTGACGGATGTCGCGGACGAAATGGACGGCGGGATCGATGTTGAAGTTGAAGTCAAGGGCGGCGATCCGGATCACGGCGATCCTCGCGATGGGGCTGCTCATGGTCGGCTCCCTCGCGCAAAGCGGTGCCCAGATCAGTGCGGCGCCACTCAGCGCGCCGGTGAATCAGTGCAATAACGACGCAGCCAGCAACGTGGGCGGTCAGGGCCTCTCCTGCACCGTCACCGTCGTCAACAACCTGACGAGCACCGGTGCTGCTGCAGCGCCGTCGACGATCACCGTGACCCGGTGCGTGGGTGCGGCCGGCCCGATCGCGGCCGGCGCCGGGACCTGCGCAACGACGACCTCGAGCTCCGCGACGCCGGTCACCCAGATCACCCAGTGCGATGGGTCGTCGAACGGTGGTGGTGGCGTCTTGATCTGCACGGCAACGTTCACCAACAACTATGCCGGCACCCTCACCCAGGCTCCGACCCCGGCCACCGTCTACCAGTGCATCGGCTCGGTGATCACCGGCACCGGCGCACCGGGGACCTGCACGCCCGTGAACACGCCCGGCGTGACCTCGGTCAGCGCGGCGACCGTCGGACAGTGCAACGGCTCCGGGAACGGCGGCACGAGCGTCGGCTTCGTGTGCACGGTCACGACCAGCTCGACCACGACGTCAGCCCTTCCGGTCAACGTCGACCAGTGCAACGGCTCCGCGAACGGCGGTGGCGCACTGGTGAGATGCCAGGCGACGGTCAGCTCGGTCGTCGTCGCCGCCCCAGTGACACCTGCGCCGACGGTCGCACCGACAGCGACGCCGGCCCCGACCGCGACCCCGGCCCCGACGGCGGCGCCCGTGGCAGTCGCGGCCCCGACGGTCACCCCGCCGGCCGCTGCGGCGCCGGCCCAGACGCTGCCCTCGACGAGCACCAGTGACCCCTCCGGCCCGACGGCCTTCCTGGGTCTGCTCCTGGTGTTCCTAGGCACCCTGCTCATCCGATCGCGGAGGACCGTGCCAGCGGATCGCTGACCACACTCAGCTCCTATAGGACCGCGCGGTCGATATCCGACCGCGCGGTCCTTTCTTGTCGTTCATTCGTTGTCTTCGGGGTGCTGGCCATGACGCGGAGGTCATGCTTCGGGCGTCGTCATCTGCGACGCTGCGCCAGATGAATGGCGATGACCTGATCGTGCTTCAGGAGCTCCGGCTGCACGCGCCAGACACCTCCGGCGCGGCCGCGCGCATCGTCGCGCGCTCGTCCGACGGCACCGCCCCGGGCGTCCCGTTGCTCACCAGCATCGACGATGACCGCGATGTCGCGATCGTGCGCCGCCTGCGGGCGGGTGAAGGCTCATCGATGGATCGGGGTCTGCTGGATCAGCTCGTGGAGCGATGGGAGCCGATCGCGCTGTACGAGCCGCGGATCGCGGAGCACTCCGCGGTGCTGCCCTCGAGCTATCGGCTGGCGGTGACGAGCTCCGGGATCAATGGCGCGACGCCGGACGCCCCGGGCGCACCGGTAGGCGACGCTCCGGCCAGCGGGGCGACGACGTCGCTGGGCCTGCTTTGGATCGGCGAACCGATCGGCACGCATGCCGGTCTGCTGACCCTCGTCGGCAGCCACGACGACCCCTCCGCGAGGCGACCCGACCCGCTCGAGTGGCCGTTGCCGCTCGCGCGTCAGCTGGGTATCAGGATCTACGCGAGCCGGTGATATTCTCGCCGCATGCTCCGTCCGGATCCGGCCGCGCAGGTCGTGAAGGGCAGCGAGCGCGCGGTGCGCGTGCTCAGCGCTCTGGGTGATGTCGCCCTCGCCAATACCGTCGAGCTGACCTTGCGGCACGGCCACTACGCGACGCGATCCGTCCGCACGATGCTGGAGGCCAGGTCAGAGATCGCAGCGTGGAAGCCGCACCTGCTCCTCGTCGACATCGATCTTGACGGCGGCACGGGGATGCAGCTCATCGACGACGTCCGGGCGACCGGACAGGTCGGCGTGATCGCCCTCACCCGGCGAAGCGACCTCCGTGGAAAGCTCGATGCGTTCGAGCGCGGCGCGGATGACTACATCGGCATCCCCTTCGTGCCCGATGATCTCGTGGTCAGGGTCCGCGCCGTGCTCCGGCGGACCCACGGCACGGCGGGGGAGCTCGTGCCCCGGCTGCTCATCGGGGATCTCGAGATCGACGTTCTCAACCGCAAGGTCGTCGCGGCCGGGCACGATCTGCACCTCACCTCGCTCGAACAGGCGTTGCTGTACCTCCTCGCGGCCAACGCAGGGAACACCCTGACGCGCGAGCAGATCCTGGACGCCCTCTGGGGCACCGACTTCGTGATCGAGAGCAACGTGGTGGATCGTCACGTCCGTGCGCTCCGGGCGAAGCTCCAGAACGACTGGCGCACGCCGCGATACATCAAGACTGTCCCCGGCACCGGATACAAATTCGTGGCCGAAGGCGAGGAGCCGGACCAGCCGAAGTAGGGCTGGTCAGGGCCGTTGAGCCCACTATCGACGGCGTTGACCGGGGAGCGTAGATTTCACCTCGACTGAGACCTGATTCAGGATTCAGGTTTGGGTCGGGAGGCGTGGTTGGGGCGGGCATCAGCGGCAACGCGTCCACTTCCGGTCACCGCGCGCGGTCAGCGCACGCGCCAGAAGCTCATCGATGCGGCCGAGCACGTCTTCGGGCAGGCCGGGTATCACCAGGCCGGCATCGCGGAGGTCACCCAGCGGGCCGGCGTCGGCCTGGGCACGTTCTACCTGTACTTTCCGGACAAGCACGCGATCTTCGCCGATCTGGTCCGCGCGTTGAATCACCGGCTCCGCGCCGATATCCAGGCGGCGATCGCCAGGATCGACGATCGCGTCGACCAGGAGACCGTCGGGTTCGACGCGTTCTTCAAGTTCCTCGAGCATCACCGGAACCTCTATCAGGTGATCCGGCAGGCCGAATCGGTGGATCCGTCCCTGCACCGCTGGCACTACGAGACGCTGGCGAAGGGCTATGTCCGCGGTCTTCGCGCGGCGCAGGGACGAGGGCAGATCTCGCGCGACCTTGACGCCGAGAGCGTGGCCTTCGCCCTGATGGGCATCGCCGAGGCGTTCGGCATGCGCTGGGTCCACTGGGATAAGAAGCGGCCGACGCTGGCCGCCCGCCGCTCGCTGCGCCTGCTCATCGAGCGTGGTCTGCGTCCCGTGGGCAACGCGCGGACGTGAGCGTGGGCATCGTCGACCTGGGCGCGTACTCGCCTGTGGCGGTGCAGACCGCGGACGAGATCGCCGCTCTTTCCGGGATCCCCGCCCAGATCGTCCGCGAGCGGTTCGGCCTCACCGGCAAGCACATCGCCGCCGCGGACGAGCACGTGTCGGACCTGGCGGCGAAGGCGGCCGCGCCGATGCTCGCGCGGAACGGTGGGCGCATCGGCGCGCTCCTGTATATGGGCAGCCCGTATCGCGACTACGCCGTGTGGGGTGCGGGACCAAAGGTCCAGCAGCTTCTCGGCGAGGCCGCGACCGGCGCCCTCGCGTTCGACGTACAGGGGAACTCGGGCGGCGCTCCGATCGCCCTGAAGGTGGGGAAGGCCCTGCTCGACAGCGATCCGCAGCTGGGTCAGGTGCTGCTTGCCGGCGGCTCGCGGGAGCACGACCTCATCGACTACTCGAATCAGCGATCCCGTTTCATGTTCACTTTTGGCGCCGGCGGCGCAGCGGTCCTGCTGCGAGCCGGTCATCCCGAGAATCACGTCCTCCAGACGGTCGGCTTCACCGACGGCTCGTTCGCCGATGACGTCATGGTGCCGGCCGGTGGCTCGCGTGAACCCGCCACGGTCGAGACGGTGGGAGCGCGGCGGCACTTCCTCGACGTGCGCGATCCGCAGCACATGAAGGAGCGGCTCGACCCCGTCTCCGCAGCCAACTTCGTGCACGTGGCAAAGGAGGCCGTCGAGCGAAGCGGCCACCGGCTTGCCGACATCGCGCTGCTCTGCACCATCCACACGAAGCGGTCGCTGTTCCTCAAGGTCCTCGCCGGGCTCGGCCTGCCGGAAGACCGGGCGATCTATCTTTCCGACCACGGCCACATGTCCGCGGTCGACCCGATCCTGGGCCTCCACCGCGCCCGGGAGCAGGGGCGACTCCATCAGGGCGACCTCATCGTGCTGCTGGCGGCGGGCACCGGATATTCATGGTCGGCGACCGCGATCCGCTGGGGCCGCGCGTGAGCACGATCGTCGGGCTCCGCGAGATGGCCGCCGTCCCTGACTACGGGATCGCTTCATGGCTGGCGAAGCGGGCCTTCCTGGACCCACGCAAGGAAGCCGTCCTCGAGGGTGAGCAGCGCACCACCTATGCCGAGCTCGACGAGCGGGTCACGCGGCTTGCGCACGCCCTGCGCGACCTCGGGATCTCGGCAGGCGATCGCGTGGCGACCTGTTGCGTCAACTGCAGCGAGTTCATCGAGGTCCTCTTTGCCACCGCGCGCATCGGCGCGATGCTCGTGCCGCTCAACTGGCGGCTCGCACCGCGCGAGCTCGAATATCAGCTGGCCGATGCCGGCGCGCTCGCTCTGTTCTTTGCTCCGGAGCAACGGCGGCTCGTCTCGGAGCTTCGTACCGGGATCACGCTGGACCGGCAGGTCGGCTTCGGGCCGCGCTACGAGACGCTGCTCGGTGCAAGCAGCGCTGCGCCGATCCCGGAAGCCGAGCAGGCCCGGTTCACGGATCCGCACCTCATCCTGTACACGGCCGGCACGACCGGGCGGCCGAAGGGCGCGATGTTGACCCACGCCAACACCTTCTGGAACGCCGTGAACATGACGTCACCGGTCGGGATCACCCCATTCGACTCCACGATCACGACGCTCCCGATGTTCCATTCGGGCGGCATCGGGCTGTACACGGTGCCGATGATCCATCTCGGCGGGCGCGTGATCGTGACCCGGGAGTTCGAGCCGGAGCGCCTGCTGGGCCTCGTTCGCGAGCACGGGGTGCGGCTGATCTTCGGGGTGCCGGCCATCTGGCTCGAGCTCCTGAAGCGGTCCGACTTCGACTCCGCGCACCTGCCGACCCTCACGTTCTGCGTGTCCGGCGGCGCACCGCATCCGCTCGCGATCATCAACGCGGTCGCCGATCGCGGATTCACGTTCCTCCAGGGCTACGGGCTCACCGAGACGGCGCCGGGCGGCACGCTCATGCCGATCGCCGATGCCCGCCGGAAGACGTCCACGGCGGGGAAGCCGGCGATGCACGTCGAGCTGCGCGTGGCGGCAGAGGATGGCCGGGCCTGCGCGCCGGAAGAGATCGGCGAGGTGCAGTTCAAGGGGCCGAACGTCTTCGCCGGCTACTGGGGTCGGCCGGACGCGACCGCCGAGGCGTTCACCTCGGATGGCTGGTTCCGGACGGGGGATCTCGGCCGGCTTGACGATGAGGGCTTCGTCACCCTCGTCGATCGAAAGAAGGACATGGTGATCACCGGCGGCGAGAACGTGTACTCGGCCGAGGTCGAGGACGTGCTCTTCGCGCACCCCTCCGTGGCCGAAGCCGCGATCATCGGGATCCCCGATGCAAAGTGGGGCGAGGCCGTCTTAGCGGTCGTCGTGCTCCGGCCGGGAGCGACCGCGACGGCCGACGATCTCATCACGTATTCCCGATCACAGCTGGCGAAGTACAAGTCGCCCAAGGGCGTCGCCTTCGTCGAAGCGCTCCCCCGGAATGCCGCAGGGAAGGTGCTGAAGCGTGAGCTGCGCGAGCGATTCGGAGGTGCGCGGGTGGAGTAGCGCCGATCCGGCCTCGCGATCGCGAAAAGGAAGGAGCACCAGATGCGCAAGACACTCGCAACGATCCTCGCAGCGTCCGCGGTCATCGCGGCAGCCTGCGGCGGCGGGACATCGAGCCCGGCGCCCACCTCGGCTGCACCGACGACCGCCGCGACGACCGCGGCCCCGAAGCCGCCGATCAAGCTCGGCGCGCTCATCCCCCTTACCGGTCCGTCGGGAGCCACAGGCCTCGATATGAAGGATGGCTACGAGCTCGCCAAGTCCCAGATCAACGCCGCGGGCGGCGTGAACGGCGCGCTCATCGATGTCATCTACGAGGACGACAAGAACGACCCGGCCACGGCCGTCGCGTCGTTCGAGAAGCTCGCGAACAACGACAAGGTCGAGGTCATCATGGGCGGCCTCGCCAGCACCATCACCGCCGCGCTCATCGAGCCGGCGAAGAAGGCGGGCATCCCGATGGCCTGGACCGGCGCTGCCGCGACGGCCGTCGAGAAGGGCTTCGTCGACCAGCCGTTCTTCTTCCACTACCACCCGTGGGAGTACCAGAACTCGGTGTCCGCGCTCGCGTTCCTCAAGTCGACCCCCTACAAGACCTGGGCGGTCATCTACGAAGATGGCCTCTTCGGGACCGGCTCGGCCACGATCCTCAAGGACGAGCTTCCGAAGCAGGGTCAGTCGGTCGCGATCAGCGAGACCTTCAAGACCGGCTCCACCGATTTCACCGCGCTGCTCAATCGGGTGAAGGCCTCGAACGCCGAGGGCCTCATCGTCGTACCGTTCGCGGGTGATGTGATCCCGCTGCTCACCCAGATGCGCGAGGTCGGCTACAAGCCAAAAGCGATCTACGCCTCGCCGCCCTCATTCCCGCCGGACTTCGGCAAGTCACCGGTGGCGGAGGGACTCGCCGGCCTGACCCTCTGGACCGAGGACATCCCGGCACCCGCATCGAAGAAATTCGTTGCGGACTTCAAGGCGAAGTACAACCACTCGCCGGTCAGCTACTGGTCCGCGCTCGCGTACACCAACCTCGTGACCGCGGTGGACGCGCTCAAGAAGTCCGGCCCCGGCAACAAGGCCGCCTGGATCACCGCCATGGAGGCTACGAGCTACGCGTCGCCGCTCGGGCCGACGCTGAAGTTCACCCCGAGCCAGTTCATCAAGCACCAAGGATTCACCAGCCTCGTGACATTCCAGTGGCAGAGCGCCAAGCAGGAGATCGTGTTCCCTGCCGAGCTCGCTACCGCGAAGCTGAAATAAGGAAGTAGGAGAGGGCGTGGAGGCGCTACCGCAGACCCTGCTGTTCGGCATCCTGCGATCCGGCCTCTACGCCCTCACCGCGCTCGGCCTTGCGATCTCGCTCGGCGTCATCGGCGTCGTGAACTTCGCCCACGGCGAGTTCGTCATGATCGGCGCCTACATCGGGTTCTGGAGCTATCTCCTGATGTCCGGCCCGCTTGGGCTGGGTCCCGCGGTCAGCCCGCTCGTCATCGTCATCGGAGTGCCGGTCTCCGCGGTCATGCTCTACCTCATCGCTGCCGGGATCTTCCGCGTCGCGCTGAAGCCCGTCCTCCGGCAGCCCGAGATCAATCAGATGCTGCTCACGTTCGGCCTGTCCATCATCGCGGTGAACGCGATGTCCATCGGGTTCAGCCCGCAGGCCCGGGACGCCAATCTCGCCTGGCGGTTCGATCTCATCGACCTCGGCTTCGTGAACGTGACCTACTCCCGTGTCGCCGGGTTCGCCGTGTCGGCCGTGCTCGTCGGTGCGACGTACGTGCTGCTTCGGAGGACCCGCTTGGGCAAGCAGATGCGCGCCGTCGCTCAGAACCGCCTCGGCGCGCAGGTGATCGGGATCCCGGTCGATCGGATCTACGAGATCGCCTTCGGCCTCTCTGCCGCGCTCGGCGCCGCGGCGGGCGTGATGCTCCTCTTCCAGACCCAGGTGAGCCCGTACCTCGGTCTCAGCACGCTCCTCAAGTCATTCTCGATCGTCGTGCTCGCCGGTCTGGGAAATCTCACCGGCGTGATCTGGGCAAGTCTCCTGCTGGGTATCGCCGAGCAGGTCATCTCCCAATACGTGCCGAACGGCTCGGCGCTGCGCGACGGTCTGTTCTTCGTGCTCATCTTCGTGGTGCTGCTCGCCAGGCCGACGGGCCTGCGGCGATGAGACGCGAGCTCGTGGGCTGGGGCGTGTTCCTGGTCATCGCTGCCGCGCTGCCAGCTCTTGGCGTCGCCGGGGACCGCTACCTGATGTTCCTGGCGAACGTGATGCTCATGTTCATGACCCTGGCTCTCTCCTGGGACGTGGTCGCCCGGACCGGCCAGCTCTCGCTCGCGCACGGAGCGTTCTTCGGCCTGGGCGCGTACACCGTCGGCATCGCGTACCGCTCCGGACACGTGCCGCCGCTCGCCGGCCTGCTGCTCGCGGCGCTCGTCGGCGGCCTCGTCGCGATCGTGCTCGGCGTCGTGACGCTCCGCCTGCGGGGCATCTACTTCGCGATCGCGACGCTCGCGTTCGCGGAGGTCCTCCGGACCGTCGCGCTGCAGCTGCCCGACATCACCGGCGGGAATGTCGGGATCTCGATGCCACCGCTCTTCGACGGCGACCGCGTGCTCTCGTACTACCTGATCGGTGCGGTATTCGTTCTCGCGCTCGCGCTCTCGATCTGGGTCCGCCGCTCACGGATGCAGTACGCCGTCACGGCGATCCGGGCGAACGAGACGGTGGCAGCGGTCGTCGGCGTCAACGTCGTCCGCACGAAGGTCTCGCTCTTCGCCGCATCCGCGGTGCTCGCAGCCCTTGTGGGCGCGTTCTACATGCCGTTCATCACGCACACGGATCCGGCGGACGCGTTCGACACGACACGCTCCGTCGCCGCGCTCGTGTTCCCCATCTTTGGCGGCCTGTACACGACCATCGGCCCGGTGGTGGGCACGCTCCTGCTGCGGTCGCTCGAGGAGTATCTGCGAGTGACCCCTCCGTGGAAGGATGGCTACCAGGTCGTGTACGGGCTCGTCATCGTCGTTGCCGTCCTCTTCATGCCGCGCGGCCTCGTCGGTCTGGCGACCGAACGCCTCCGGAGGTCGCCATGGCGCTCCTCGAAGTAAGCGGCCTGGTCCGCCGGTTCCGCGGGCTGGCCGCCGTCGATGGTCTGTCGTTCTCCATCGAAGAGGGCCACACGGTCGCGATCATCGGACCGAACGGGGCGGGGAAGTCGACGGTGTTCAATCTCGTCTCCGGCC
>JANLWM010000075.1:0-9180 GCA_031364525.1 Chloroflexota bacterium
ACGCGGAGTCTATGCAACTCTGGGCAACTCTGGCTACGTCTTCATGCGCGGGTCAAGCGCGTCGCGAAGCCCGTCCCCGACGAAGGTGAATGCCAGCATGACGATGGAGATGCAGATCGCCGGCAGGAGCACCGGCCAGGGACTCTGCGAGAACACGACGAAGCCCTCGTTGATCATGACGCCCCAGGTCGGCGTCGGCGGCTTGATCCCGATACCGATGAACGACAGCGTCGCCTCGGAGAGCATCGCGCCCGGGATCGAGAAGGCCAGGGCGACGATCACGGGCGCGAGCGCATTCGGGAACAGGTGACGGACCATGATCCGCCGAGTCGGCACTCCCGTCGCGCGAGCGGCCTCGACGAACTCCTTCTCCTTCAGCGACAGCACCTGCCCGCGGACGAGCCGGGCCAGGCCGACCCAGCTCACGATCGCGAGCGCCGCGAACATGAGGACGAGGCCGCCCATGAGGTCACCGATCGCGCTGTTCCGGAGCGTCGCCATGATGATGATGAGGAACAGCAGGTCCGGGAAGGCGTAGATGACGTCGGTGAACCGCATCAGCAGGTTGTCGATCCAGCCGCCATAGAACGCCGCGAGCATCCCGAGGGAGCAGCCGATGACGAACACGAGCGTGGTCGGTACGACCCCGACGACCATCGAGATCCGCGCCGACCAGATGAGCCGGCTGAGGATGTCCCTACCGAGCTGGTCGCTCCCGAGGAGGTAATCGCTGTTCACGTATTTCGTGTTGGCGAAGATCGGATCCGCGTTGGCGGTCGCGGTGTGCTGCAGGATCGGGTCGTACGGCGAGATCAGCGGGGCGAAGATCGCGGCGACCGCGGCGAGCGCGATGATCACGAGCCCGAGCATCGCGGCCTTGTTGCGCCGGAGCCGCCACAGGGCGTCGCCCCACAGAGATCGCTGCTTCCGGGCGAGCATGTTCATCTCGATGGCCCGCTGCTGGGCGGGCGTGGTGATGGTCGCCACTATTTCGCCAACTTGATCCGGGGATCAAGGACCCCGTACACGATGTCGACCGTGATGTTCGCGACCATGATGAGGAACGCGTACAGCAAGGTCGTCGCCATGATGACCGGGTAATCACGCTGCTCGATGCTGATGAGGTACAGGCGGCCGATGCCGGGGACGCTGAACAGCCGCTCGACGATGAACGAGCCCGTGATCAGGCCGGCGGTCACCGGCCCGACGATGGTCGCGACCGGGATCATCGCGTTCTTCATGACGTGGCCCACGACCACGACCTGCTCGCGCAGACCCTTGCTCCGCGCGGTGCGCACGTAGTCCTGACGGATCGCCTCGAGCATGCTCGCGCGCGTGATGCGCGTGAGGACGGCCGCCGGGCCGAGCGCCAGGATGACCGTCGGCAGGATCATGTGCCGGAGATCCCCCCAGCCGACGATCGGCAGTAACCGCAGGTTCACCGCGAAGACGAAGATGAGGACGATGCCGATCACGAACGACGGGATCGTATAGCCGACGGTCGCGAAGAAGAGGCTCGCGTAATCGACAGCGGAGTTTTGCTTCAGCGCGCTGACCACGCCCAAAGGAAGCGAGATCGCGAGCGAGAGCAGGAGGGCCTGGATCCCCAGCTGAGCCGTATTCGGAAGGCCCTGACCGATGATCTCGACCACCGCGCGGTCACGCACCAGGCTGGACCCGAAGTCCAAGCGCACGGCGTTCCAGAGGTAGAGCGCGAACTGCTCCGGGATCGGCTTGTCGATGTTGTAGAGGCGGTTGAGCCGGTCGATCGACTGCTGCGACAGCGGCCGGTTCTCGTTGCGATCGAATGGGGAGCCTGGCGCCGCCCGTGAGAGACCGAAGGTGATCAGGGCGACGAAGAACATCGTCGGAATGATCAGCAGCAGGCGTCGGACCGTGTAATTCAGCATCTGTGGTGTTTTCCAGGCCTCCCGACCGCGTGCATGGGCCTTTTGCGAGTGTATACCGGGCGACAGTCCGTTCGGCTCGCGCGCGCCGCGATGGATGCGCGCCGGGCCGGCCTTTCGGCCGGCCCGGCGACTGGATCTGTGATCGGCGCTTAGTGCTTCACGACCGAGATGTTCGTCATGTCGAAGATGCCGATCTCGAAGTCGAGAGCGGTGTCGACGACACCCTTCACATACGGCTTGAGCAGGTACTTGGTCGCGCTGTAGTAGAGGAACGCCACGGGGGCGTCCTTGCTGAGCAGACGCGAGGCCTGCTGGTAGAAGTCGTCACGCTTCTTCGGATCCGGCTCTTTGTCGCCGTTCTTGACGAGCGTGTCGAACTGGTCGTTCTTGTATCCGGTCCGGGTGACCGTCGAGTTCGAGATGAACACGGTGGTCAGCCAGTCCTGCTGGTCCGGGTAGTCCGCGCACCAGCCCAGGGAGAAGAGGAGCGGCGTCGTCTCCGCCTTCTTGACGAGCTGGCTGAAGGTGGTGCGGTCGACCGGGTCCGGGGTCACGTCGATGCCGAGGTTGGTCTTCCACTGCTGCTGGGCCCACTCGATACGCGTCTTGGCACGGGCCGACGCGCTGTAGGTGAACTTGATGCCCTGGAGCTCAGGCTTTCCGGCGAAGCTGGAGGCCGCGAGGTTGGCCTTCGCTGCAGCTGGGTCGAACTTCTGAGCGTGGTCGTCCTTGTCGTAGCCGGGGAGTCCCGGCGGGATGAAGGATTCGGCGGCGACGCCGACCTTCTGGACGTCGGTGATGTAGGCGGCGCGATCGAAGGCCTGGGCGAACGCCAGACGGACCTTCGCGTCCGTGAACGGCGCGCGCGTGGTGGTGAAGCCGGAGTAGAAGGTGCAGGATCCGGGGACGTCCCGGTGCTGGGCCTTCAGAGCAGCGTCGCTGTCGACGGTGCGGAGGTCTTCCGCGGCCACGCCGACGGCGTCGAGCTCGTTGTTGCGGTATGCAGCGAAGGCGACGGCGCCTTCGTTGATCATGACCTTGGTCCACTTCTTGATCTTGGCGACCGGGCCACGGTAGTTGTCATTCCGCTCGTAGACCATCTTCTCGTTGTGCTTCCACTCGGTGAGCTTGAACGGGCCGTTGCCGATGAACGTCGCCGGCTCGGTCCACTTGTCGCCACCCTTGGTGACGTCGGACTCACGCGTGGGAACGCCGACCCAGAGGGCGGCGATCGAGTTGAAGTACGGAGCCTGCTCGGTCAGCTTGAACGTGATCGTCGTGGCGTCCGTGGTGATGCCGAGCTTGGCCTTCGCGGCCGCGAGCTCGGCGGGCGTCGACTTCTTCGGGTCCAGGTTGTTGTAGGCCTCGCACCCGGCGATGACGTAGCCGGTGAAGGCGTACTCACCCGCGGTGTTCGGGTCACAGAGGCGCGTGAACGCGTAGGCAAAGTCCTTCGTCGCGAGCGGCGACCCGTCGGAGTACTTGAGGCCGTCGCGCAGTGTGTAGGTGTAGGACAGCCCATCGGCCGAGACCTTGGGCTGGTCCTTCGCCGCGCCCGGGATCGGGCGAAGCGTCTTGGGGTCGAAGTTCATCAGAGCCTCGAAGACCATCATGGTCTGCGCGACCTCATTGACGAACGACTCCTTCTGCGGGTCGATCGTGTCCGGCTCGCCACCGGTGTTGGTGTTCAGCTCACCATTCGGATCGGCGACGGTGGTGTTCCCTGTTGTCGGCGCGTTGGTGCTCGAGCACGCGGTCACGATCAGCGAGATCGCGACCAGCATGACCAAGATGGACCAAAGGCCGGAACGGCGTTGGATCATTCGCTCCCTCCAATTTGTGCGCGCTTGTTCTGACATGCGACGCCTGTCGATAGAGACGACGGGACGGGGGTCGCCTGCGCGACCGATGCGATCACCGGGGCCCTGGGCTCCCTCCGCCTCCCTTCACGCGTCCCGACGCGCGACCGAGCTGATGGCGACCGAGCGCGGGACCTGAGCATTGTGTGGTTCGGCGTCGCGCAGCGTCAATTGCGCGACGTTCCTTCACTGTCGTTGTCCGGTACCCAGGTGGGCCGTCCGGGGTTCAGCACGCCCGACCGACCCACGTTCAGGTCCGCCGCCGGCGGTCGCTACGGCGTCGAAAAGCGCCATTCGCGGACGTTCCAGGTGAGCGGGGCTCCGTCTGAGGCGGGGTCGATCCCGGTCAGACCACGCGGCGCGACATCCACCTGAAGCCACTGATACAGGGGAAGCGCGGTCCGGTCGTCCGCCCAGTCGCGGGCAAGCTCCCGGTAGAGGAGCCGTTTCTCGCCCCGGTCGGCTCGGCTCGTCGCCGCGAGGGCCAGCGTGTCGAACCAGCCGCCGGTCCCGTCGCGATACCGGTCGGTCGCTCGCTGCGGGTCGCTCGCATCCTCCGGACCGATCGCGAGATCGAAGCTGCCGCTCGCGACGGCGACCCGCACCGCATCGCCCGGAAGCACACGGACATCGGCGGCGATACCGATCGTCGCGAGATCGCCGGCGACGAGCGCGGCGGCCTGGGCCCGGGCGATCGAGCCGGAGGCCACCTGGATCGTCACGATGAAGCGCTCCGTGCCGCGCTCGAGGATCCCGAAGGTCCCGTGCCGGTAGCCGGCAGTGCCGAGGATCGCGGCGGCCCGGGCGCGGTCGGTGGCCGGGATCGAGCCGACGTCGGCAGCGGCCCACCCGGGCGGCACGAGGAATGTCCGCGGGACGACGGCGCGACCCTCGAACAGTGCCGCCGTCAGCCTGCGCCGATCGATCGCGAGCTCGATCGCCGCTCGCAGCGCCGGATCCTTGAACCGTGCCCCGTAGCGAAGCACCTCGACGGACTCCGATTGCTTGTAGAAGGTCTGCAGCTTCGCGCTGTCGGCGAACCGGTCGAGGGTCGCGGCGAGGTCGGCCTCGAGGCCGGGAGCGGGCACCACGTCGACCTCGCCACGGCGAAGGGCGTCGAGCAAAGCGCTCCGGTCGGGATAGAAACGGATCTCGAGGCGCCCGAGGGCCGGTGCGCCGAGCGCATACCGCTTGAACGCCGAGAGCGTGATCCCGATGCCCGGCAGCCACGCGGCCACCGCGAACGGACCCGCGTGCACCGGCTCGCGGTCGTATTGGGCGCGCTGGGCCGCGGTCGCGGTGGCCAGGCGATGCAACGGGAGCGCATGAGCGGCGAGCGGATACGCGTCCCAGTGCTCGTTCGCCGCATAGACGAAGCGCACCCTCGAGTCGTCCAGGACGTCGACACGCTCGACCCGATCCGCCTGCCACCGTTTTTCGGTCCCGAGCGGCGCGGCGCGATCTGCTTCCCAGGCGAACCGCACATCGGCTGCGGTGAGGGGCGCGCCGTCCTGCCACACGAGGTCAGAGCGCAGCTCGAAGGTCGCGATGAGCCGGCCGTCCGGCGACAGGGGATCATCGGTGACGATGACCAACCCGCCGTTCTCGATGGTCGGCACCTGGCGCGCGAGGCGGGCCACGTAGTCGTCGTGCGCGTCGCGGCGGACCAGCTGCTCGGTCACGGCCGCGGCGATGATCCGCGCGTTCGGATCGTCGGCGAAGACCGACGCCGGTTCTCCGACGAGACCGATGACGACGTCCCGCCGGGCGGGCGTCGGCGTCTGAGCGCATGACTGCGCGACCAGGAGGACCAACGCGAGGAGGATCGGGACCGAGCGGGGCCGACGCACCCCCTAACGCTATCGGCTGCCCTACCGGATGGAGGAGGTCGGCAGGGGTTCGAGGTCCTGGCGAGCGGCCGCGCGGCGGACGATGGCGGCATTGTCGGCGTCGTCTCCGGCGGTCAGCCGAGAGTCCGCCACTCGCGAGCTCATCGGGCGTTGGAGGGCGGTGCGGCCATTGAGCATCCACACGCCCGTGGAGACGGTGTCTTGCGTGAGATCGGTCACCGGGGAGACCGACGTGATCGACGCGCCGAAGAGGAACGCGGAGATCACTGCGGCGACCGACAGCTCGCCGACGCGGGCGAGGAATGCGACACCGCGCACCGGTCTCGGCTCAGCTCGGGTCCACCGCACGGCCGCGCGGACGCGAGCGGCACCGACGTTGGACGAGCGGGCCTGGAGTGGCGCGAACGCCTCGTCGAGCGCGGCGTCCACCAGGAGCCTGTCCGCGAGGGCGAGCGGCGACCGGCTGAGCAGTCTCATCGCGCGCGACCTTTGTGCACCTTGAGTGGTGGCATCTGCCTCTCGATAGCGGCGAACAGGGCCGCTGGTTCGAAATCAAGGCCCGGATGTGCCGAAAGCCGCACTCGGAGCGTCCGCAGGGCGTAATGGAGACGGGACTTCACGGTGCCGACCGGGACCTCCACGATCTCGGCGATCTCCGCGAGGTTCAGGCCATTGAGGTAGCACAGGACGACCACGATCCGGTGCTTGGGACCGAGGGCTTCCACGCACTCGAGCACGACCCGGCGGCGCTCGGCGCGCTCAGCGGCCTCGCTCGGAGACTCCCCCTCCGTGGGCAGGTCCAAGACGCCGTCGTCGAGCGAGCTGAAGGTGACGCCCTTCCGGGGCTGCCGGTTGTAGGACAGGTTGATCGCAACGCGATAGAGCCAGGGGCGAAGCGAGTCGTCCGGCTCCAGACGCGCGATCGCGCGATGCGCCCGGACGAAGGTGTCGACGACGATCTCCTCGGCGGCCGACGGATCCTTCGTGATCGAGATGGCGAGCCGGTTGATGCCGTCGCGGTAGCGGTAGAACAGGTTATCGAACGCGATGGTGTCACCGGCGCGGGCCGCGTGCACGAGCTCTCGATCGCCGCGCGGCTCTGAGTCGGCCCCCGGGAGCTTGCTCTTCGGCCGCGGCCGGAGGGTCACGGCAGGTACCGCCGGATCGCGCGGAGCCGCGAGCGGTCCGCGCCGAGGTCGCCGCGCTGCACGGTCATGCCCGCCTGCGGCGCGTGGATGAAGGTCGTCTCACCGGTCGCGATCGCGGTGTGGGTCACGCGATCGGCGCCGAAGAAGAACAGGTCGCCCGGTCGGGCCACGTCCACCGGCCTGCCCGCAAGCGCCTGCTGATCGGCGTCCCGGTCCAGCCCCACACCGTTGAGACGATAGACCCGCTGGGTGAGCCCGGAGCAGTCAATTCCACGCGCGCTCGTACCGCCCCAGAGATACGGCGCGCCCAGATATGACTCCGCAGTCGCCAGGAGGTCGTCGACCGTCGGGTAACGCTGCGGAAGGCGGTCCAGCGACACGGTATCGGCGGCAGCCACCCAGCCACCCGCGCAGCCCGCCCATCCCTGCTCAGGTACGCCACAGGTGACCCCGGCATCGACAGTGCCGACGCTGTCGGCGGTCGGGCTTGGCTCGCGCCTGACCGACACGCCGTGTCGAGCGACGATCTGCTCCGGGGCCTGCCGGTCTGGGCCGATCGACTGCCGAAGGATCCACCCGAAGTACAGGTCCTCGCCCTGGACGTAGGCCCAGTCGCCGGACTCAGCGAGCGTGGTCACCACGTCCCCGGCATGCGCCTGATCGACCAGCTCGCTCGCGGCATCCGGCTCGGCGCGCAGGTCGACGAGAGCGTGAACGACGCGGACGCGTGGCGGCCGGACCATCGCGACGCTCAAGCGGGCTTGTACCGAAGGACCGGCTTCCGCGCCGCAGCGACCTCGTCGAGCCGGCGGAGCGGTGCGTGCATGGGGGCGTCATGGACGGACTTCGGATCCGTCTCGACGCGCTTCGCGATCCGGAGCAGCGCGTCGGCGAAGGCGTCGAGCGTCTCTTTCGGCTCGGTCTCGGTCGGTTCGATCATCATCGACTCCGGCACGATGAGCGGGAAGTACACCGTCGGCGGATGGAAGCCCTCGTCGATGAGGGCCTTCGCGATATCGAGCGCGTTCGCGCCCTGCCGCTTCTGCCTGGCTGCCGTGAGCACGAATTCGTGCATCGGGGTGCGGTCATACGCGATGTCGTATCCCTCGCGCACAAGGGCAAGGAGGTAGTTGGCCGCGAGGATCGCGTCCCTTCCGGTCTCCACGAGGCCCTCCTCGCCCAGCGTGCGGATATACGTATAGGCACGCACGAGGACCCCGAAGTTCCCGACGAACGAACGGACCCGGCCGATGGCGAGCGGATGCGCGCTGGCGCCCTCGCGGCGGTAGGCGCCGGCGGTGTCACGGACGATGCGGGGCACCGGCAGGAAGGGCTCAAGGTGCTGCTTCACGCAGAGCGGTCCGGCACCCGGTCCGCCGGCGCCATGGGGCGTGGAGAAGGTCTTGTGCACGTTGATGTGAACGCAGTCGAAGCCCAGATCGCCGGGGCGGGCGACGCCGAGCAGTGCATTCATGTTCGCGCCATCGCCGTAGACGAGACCACCGGCCGCATGGACCGCCTCGCACACCTCGCGCACGCGCTCCTCGAAGAGTCCCAGCGTGTTCGGGTTGGTGAGCATGAAGCCGACGACATCGTCGCCGAGCGCGGCCTTGAGGGCCTCGAGGTCGACGTTCCCCCGGGCATCGCTCTTCACCGTCGTGACATCGAAGCCACACATCGCGGCCGACGCTGGGTTCGTCCCGTGCGCGGAGTCGGGCACGATGACCCGCCGGCGCTTCGTGTCGCCGCGCGACTCGTGATACGCCTTGAACATCAGGATCGCGGTGAACTCCGCGTGCGCGCCGGCCGCCGGCTGCAGCGTCACGCGGTCCATCCCCGAGATGCCGGCGAGCAGCTCCTGCAGCTCATAGAGGAGGCCGAGCGCGCCCTGCACGGTCTCGTCGGGCTGCTGTGGGTGGATATCCGCGAATCCCGGCAGCGACGCGGCGCGATCGTTGATCTTGGGGTTGTACTTCATGGTGCACGAGCCGAGCGGATACATGCCCGCGTCGACGGAGTAGTTGAGCTGTGCGAGGTGCGTGTAGTGGCGCACGACCTGCGGCTCGCTGAGCTCGGGCATCGGGAGCCGCACCGTGCGCTTGAACGCGTCAGGGATCAGAGCGTCCGCAGCCTCGCCCCCGCGGACGTGACGGCCGGAGCGGCCCTCCCGCTGCAGCTCGAAGAGCAGCGGCTCGAGGGCGGGCATCTCGGTGACCGTGCCGGTCTCGAACCGCACCTTGCCGCTCACCGTGAATGTGCCTCGCTGTTCTGTACAGCGTCGACCAACGAGTCCATGTCTGCCGCGGTCGTGAGCTCGGTGCACTGGACGATCACGCCATCTGCGGTTCCCCCGTAGCTCGCGACGATCCGCTCGCCGACGAGCACGTCGTCGGCGAGCAGCGCCTGGCGGAGC
>JANLWM010000102.1:0-6548 GCA_031364525.1 Chloroflexota bacterium
GCCCGCCGAGCCGAACGAGCCATGCAAGCCTGCATCGGACTCAGCCCGACTCGGTGGTCTCACCAACGGGTCCAGACGATCCGAGTTTTCGTCCGAAAGTGAAAGCACTGCCGGGCCAGGCCACTCCGCCCCGAATTGGCGGCTATATCTGGGTGGCTCCCAAGAAGGCTGGCGGCAAAAACATTGCTTCTCAGCCTACGGATGGCGATCCCCGCGGTCCGCAGCCGTTCTCGGGTCAGGAGAAGCGTCTCCGGCTCCTCGCGTTCGTCCGGCAGGACTCCGTGGTCCGGGTGGACAAGCGCGTCGAGGACACCGCGATGGTCTGGCCGCACCTGCTGGTCATCGAGTTCATCGTGGCGATGCTCTGGTTCATCGGGCTCTTCGCGATCTCGGCGGCATTCAACGCTCCACTGCAGGACCACAGCACCCCGGACTGCACGCCGAACCCGTCGAAGGCACCGTGGTACCTGCTGAACCTGCAGGAGCTGCTGCTTCACATGGACAAGGGCCTCGCCGGCGTGATCGTGCCGACCATCTGGATCGTGTTCATGATGGCGATCCCGTACATCGATCGCTCGCGCGATGGCGTCGGGATCTGGTTCACGTCGCCGCGCGGCAAGAAGGTCATGTACTTCTCGGCGGTCTACGCGACCGTGCTCACCTTCTCGCTGATCATCTTCGACAAGATCCTGAAGGACAACGGCTACATCAAGTTCGCGAGCGACTACCTGCCCGGCGGGAAGCAGCTGTTCCCCGACTACATCATCCCGATCACGACGATGATCGCGCTCTCGGTGCTCCTGGTCGTGCTGGTGAAGGTCATCTTCAAGGGCAACACCCGTGACCTGATGATCGGGGTCTGGACCGGCTTCGTCTGCGTCTACCTCGTGCTCACGATCGTCGGCACGTCGTTCCGCGGGCCGGGGATGGACTTCTACGCGCCGTGGGCCCTCCCCGCGACGCACCAGTGCTTCGCCCCGTGATCCGCCCGCAGGACGACGTCGCGACGAGCCACACCGGCGTGCTCGGCCGGATCAAGCGCCGGCAGCTCCTGCGCCTCGGCTTCCTCGGGGGAACGCTCCTGGCCTTGGGCGAGATCACGGCGCTGCTCTACCCGTTCATGAAGCCGAACAAGATCGTCGGACTCGGCGCGAAAGTGCCGGTCGGGTCAAAGGAGTCGCTGCTCGCGGCCTTTGCCGCGTCGAAGGACGCGCCGATCCTCAATACCCAGGGCCGGTTCTTCCTCATGCACCCGGAGGGCGGGATCATCGCCGCCTACCGCAAGTGCACGCACCTCGGCTGCGCGGTCCCGTACGTCCCGTCCGAGAACCGCTACCACTGCCCCTGCCACGGCTCGCTGTACGACAAGCAGACCGCCGTGGTGCTCGGCGGTCCGGCGCCCAAGCCCCTGCAGCTCTTCCACATCAGCGACGTCAACGGCACGCTCGTCGTCGACACGAACCCGCTCAACGTCATCGATCGCGAGAAGAACGAGTGGGATCCCTCCGTGATCGAGATCAAGGCATGACGCTCGACGCCAACGTCATCCTCGCCATCGTGAGCCTCGTCCTCTTCGGAGGGCTGATCGCGTTCTTCGGATTCCTCATCAAGCACCAGAACGACATAGAGCCGTCGGACAAGCCCGTCGAAGGTATCGAGCTCATTCGCCAGCACTACGGAGCGGGGGACACCATCGAGCAGCCGACGCCGTACTACGTGGCGCCGATCCCGATGTCGCCGGATCCGCTCGAGATCTCCGGCAACCTCGACAAGAAGATCGTGCTCGGCGCATTCATGCTCTTCGGCGTCTTCGCGCTCGTTGGGGCATACCTGTTCGCACTCCTCATCGTGCGCGCCGACGCGAGCAGCGGCACCTGGCGTGACCGCGTCGCGGAGGAGCACCAACAGGAAGCGCTGGTCATCCGTGGCCGCAACCTGTACGCCAACTTCTGCTACGACTGCCACGGCAAGGACGGAAAGGGCGACGTTGGCGTCGGCCTTCCGCTCAATAAGCCGGAGTTCCGCTACGACGTCATCAAGAGCGATCCGGCGAAGCTCGCCGCGGTGGATTCACTGCTCGACCTCACGATCCACCGTGGCCGGATCAAGCCGCCGCCCAGCATCTCGATGCCGGCCTGGGGTCTCCAGGATGGCGGTCCGTTGAACGACGAGCAGGTCCGGCAGCTCATCGCGTTCATTGAGCGCGGCACGGACGCGGACTGGGCCGACGTCGTCACCGTGCGCCAGGAGCTGGGCTTCGAGACGGTCCCGAATCCGCCGCAGGCGGCGGTCTCAGGGAGCGATCCGGTCGCGCTCGGGAAGTCGATCGCCCAGGCGAGCTGCGCGGCGTGCCACAGCTTCACGCCGGGTCAGAACTCCCCGATCGCTGCGGCCCCGAACCTCGGCAAGTACGGCACCGATGGCCCGTTGAACGCCGAGAACAAGGCGGCGAAGGCCGCGGCCGGGACGACCGACCAGTGGCTCATCGACTGGGTGTCGCACGCACCGAAGATCAAGCCCGGCATCATCATGCCGGTGTTCGCGAAGGCCGACGGCGGCCAGCTCGACCCGGACCAGATCGGCGCGCTGGTCGCATTCCTCAAGAGCCTGAAGTAGGAGGCCCGGCATGATCGCAGAGGTCGGCGAGGCCAACGAGTTCTACCTGGTCGCCGTGACGGTGGCCATCCTCATCGCGACGATGTACTTCCTGCAAAAGTGGTGGACCAACTACCGCTAGACGGCCCCGAGCGCCCCCGCCCGCACTTCCGCACGCTCAATCTCCTCGTCGGCCGGATGACCACCATCAAGCTCGCCTATTGGGCTGCCCTCACGTTGTGGGAGATCGCCGGTCCGCGCGGCGTCTCCGCTCTGTTCGCCGCGGGCACGAGCGCGGTCGCGATGCTGTGGGCGGCCCGGTCCGCACGCCGCATCGACGAGCGGGCCGGATCGATCGAGCGGTCACTCCCGGCGATCGCCACCGCGTTCGTGACCGCGTCGGTCGTCGCCGCGCCGGCGAGCCTCCCGCTGCTCCTGGTGGAGCGTCAGCGGTCCATCGAGGGCTGCGTCCCGGCCCAGACGACCTGCGCTCCGGAAGCGCTGTTCCTCTGGGTCGCGGTCTTCGCGATCGGCTTCGTCGTCATTCCGGCGGTGTTCGCGCTCGCGCTCCGCCGCCGCCGCCCCGCATAGGATTCGCAGCGTGAAGCGAGGGCTCGCGGCGATCGCTCTCGTCGTACCTCTTGCCGTGTTCAGCTATCTCCTGGCGACGCCGGGTGCCAACGCGACGCTCGCGAGCCCGGTCGAGCATCTGGTGGTCACCACCAATGTCGCGATCCTGGCCTTCTTCGCATCCCTCCTTGTTGCGCGCTCGGCCCTGCAGCTGCATCAGTACCGTTCCCTGCTCGTGGCGATGGGCTTCGGCAGTATCGGCGGGATCTTCGCGGTCCACGGCCTCGCCACCCCCGGTGTGCTGCTCCGAAGCGGGGTCGATGATCCCCTCGCGGTCGTGGCGCTGTCGGCGCAGCTCAGCCTGCTCGTGCCCGCCATCATCTTCGCGATCCGGTACACCCCGTTCGCGGTGACGCTCGAGCGCATCCTCCCCGCGCGAGCGCTGCTCGGCGTGGTGATCGGAGCGATCGTCGTCTACGGTGCGGTCGCGCTCAGCAACCCGCAGGTCATCGGCGGCCTGATGCGCGCGCTCCTCCCCGGCGGCGTCAGCGGCTACGGCGGCGGCGCGACCGCCAACGGCCTGAGCGGGTACGACCTCGTGCTCCTCGCGCCAGGGGTCGTTGCGATCGGGCTCTTCATCTTCGCGGCCGTCCAGCAGGGACGCGAGTATCTCCGCAGCCACCTCCCGCTCCAGGGCGCGCTCGTCGCGTCCTTCGTCGTCTTGGCTGAGACGCAGGTCGCGATGACCCTCGGCCAGCTCTGGTCGCTGGCGTGGTGGGAGTACCACGGCCTCATGCTCACGGCGGTCGCGCTCGCGCTCATCGCCCTGTTCATCGAGCTCGACCGGCGACGCGGTCTCGAGCGGTTCCTCCCGCCGAACGTCGTCGAGCGCGTCATCCAGGGCGATCAGCTGCGCCTCGCGGGCGACCGGCGCGTCGTGAGCGTCATGTTCACCGATCTGCGGGGGTCGACGGCCCTCGCCGACACGCTCGACCCGGAGACGGTCGTGGGCGTCGTCAACGTGTATCTGCGAACGATGGCCCGAGCGGTCGTCGATCGCGGGGGCATCATCGACAAGTTCACCGGCGACGGGCTGATGGCCATCTTCGGCGCGATGGGCGACCGGGCGACCGGGGCGCGGGCCGCAGCGGGAGCGGCGCTCGACATCCGCTCGGCGATGGCCGCGCTCAATCTCGATCGGGCAGCAGGGGGCGCTCCGGTCCTCAGGCACGGCGTCGGCCTCCACGTCGGCGAGGTCGTCCTTGGCGCGATCGGCCTCCCGGAGCGCTCCGACTACACCGCCATGGGCGACACCGTGAACACCGCGGCGCGCATGGAGTCGCTCTGCAAGGAGCTCGGCGTGGACTCGGTGCTCTCCGGTGAGCTTGCGCGCGAGCTGGACGCGACGATGCCGGTGCGCGCGCTCGGCGAGGCGACGGTGAAAGGAAAGGCCCAGCCGATCCCGGTCTTTACGCTCGCGTCATGACGGCCGAGCGGTACGCCGACGAGCTCAGCGCCCTCCTTAGCCGCTCCAGCGATGCGTCGCAGCTGCTGGCCTGGACCCTCGGTTGGCTGGCGGTCTCGGTGCGGTTCAAAGGCGGCTCGATCGCGCGGCTGAACGCCGCTGACGAGCTTGAGATCGTGGCCGCATTCGGACAGCTCGACGAGGCGGCGCGGAAGGTGAAGCTCCGCCGCGGCGAGGGGATCGCCGGGACCGTCGTCTCGACCGGACAGGCGCTCTACAGCCCCGATCTCGATCGGCCGGCGGCCCCGGTGACCGCGGCCAACCGGAATACCGGGACGAACCGACTCATCCGGTCGTATCTCTGCGCGCCGCTCAAGGATCGCGAGCGGGTCATCGGGGTCATGCAGATCGACAGCGAGCGTCCTGACGCGTTCACTCCGGATGACGTGGCCCTGTTCGAGGCGGTCGCGCTGACGCTGTCGCTGTCAGGAGCGCTAGCCGGCTGGTAGAGGGGCGAACAGATCCACGATGTTGCCGTCGGGATCGACGACCTGCGCGTACCGCTGGCCCCAGAACGCATCGTGGGGTGCCGTCTTCGACGCGTGACCCGCGGCGGTCACCCGTGCATGCAGCGCGTCGACCTCTCGTGGTGACCCGCACTCGAATGCGAGGCCCATCCGGTTCCCGGCCGGCTCGGTCCTCGTCGGATCGAGCTTCTGCATCAGCTCGAGGGAATCGAGCATGACCCGCAGGCCGCCCGGGAGGGTGGCCTCGACGTGGTCGCCATCCGGGGCGGGGAACTCGATGCCCAGCAGCCGGTAAAAGCCGATCGACGCGGGAAGGTCCCTGGAGACGATCCCGATGGCGGCAAGGTGCGGCACGCGCGGAGGCTAGAGGAACTCCCGGAGGCGCGCGACGAACGCATCGGCGGCGCGCGAGCGGTGGCGGTCGCGGCGGAACGCCACGCCGACGGAGCGGGTGAGCGTCGGTTGCACGAGCCGAACGGCCACCAATGGCCCGCCCTTCTCGACCACCATGCTCGGGACCACCGCTACCCCGACCCCGGCCGCCGCCATCCGCAGCACGCCATCCATCTCGGCGCCCTCGATCGCGAATGTCGGATGGAAGCCGGCCTGCTCGCAGGCGGCGATCGTCGCGCTGCGGAGGTCATAGCCGTCGCGGAACATCACCAGCGGTACCCCGCGCAGCTCGCCGACCCGGACGGTCTTTCGCGCGGCCAGGGGGTGCCGCTTCGCGACGGCGAGGACGAGCTCCTCGCGGATGAGCGGCAGCGTGACGAACAGCTCTTCGCGCGGCAGCGGGAGGATCACGAGCGCGAGATCAAGGTCACTCGTCGCGAGGCGCTCAACGAGATCGCGCGAGCCGGCCTCGACGACGCTCAGGGTCACGCCGGGGTGTGCGGTGTGGAAGCTCGCGAGGACCCGCGGAAGGAGGACCGTCGAGAGGCTGGGGGTCGCGCCCACCGAGAGGCGGCCGCGCTCGAGGCTCGCGAGGCCCGCGACCTCGGTGCGGGCCCCTTCGAGGTCCGCGAGGACCCGCCGGGCCCAGGGCAGCAGGATCGCACCGGCATCGGTGAGGGCGATCCCGGCCTTCCGCCGCTCGAGCAGGGTCGCGTCGAGCTCGGTCTCGAGCTTCCTGACCTGCTTGCTCACCGATGGCTGGGCGACGTGCAGCTGGCGTGCGGCCGCCGTAAATGTGCCGGAATCCGCGACCGCGACGAAGTACCGCAGCTGCTGAAGCTCCATCTGACGGGCCCAGCGTACAGGCAGTCATGCCCTACGGCTATGACTACCAGTCGATGTATGTCTTTGTCACACAGGGTCCACCGGCCTAGCGTTCCGGTGGATGGCTTCTGCGACCGGCGTGCGCAAGATCGGCGAGCGTGTCGAGCGCAAGG
>JANLWM010000113.1:0-10985 GCA_031364525.1 Chloroflexota bacterium
CCTCCGCAGAGGGGCCCGGCAGCGGGAAGCGAAGGTGACCGCCGCCGTCCGGCACGGACCATCCGCACAACGGCCTGCGGCCTTCAAGGACTCGGACCGTCGCATCCGGGGAGCCATCGTGCGCGCGCTGACGCGTGGCGACCTGACCATCCGCGCCCTGGAGAAGGAGATCGGTGATGAGCGCGTCCGCAGATTGACCGACGCGCTCGTCGCCGACGGCCTCGTCGAGCGGACCGGCAGGCGGTATCGGCTGCCGCTCTAGTTGACGGTGATCTGCAGGAAGATCCCCTGATCCTCCATCCAGGTCTGCCCATCGATCACGGGGCGCAGGCGCAGTGGGTAGCTGCCGAGCCGCACGCCCTTGATCGAGAACGTGAACGTGGCTGTCTGTCCGGGCATGACGATGCTCTCGGTCTGGGCCGCGGGGCGATTGCTGAGCAGCCAACCGTTGGCTAGGCCGAGGTTCGTGAGCGTCTGATCGTCATTGACGATCCCGATGCGCGCCTCGGTCGGCGTGCCCTTCGCCCAGGCCGCGGTCCCGGTGTTCTGCACCTTGACCCACACCTGCGCCGAGCCGCCCAACGACATCGTTGGGTAGCCACTCTGGTCGACCCACGCGGAGTGGTACGTCATGACCGGCGGAGCGTTGGGCGCCGCCGGTGCGGGCCCACCGGCGAACTCCCGGTAGCTGACGAAGACGTAGTTGCCGCGCCACAGGTTGCCTGCGGAGCTGAACGGGCTGCCCCACCAGAGGTACTGCGACATGAAGGTGCTCGCGGAGAGGAGACCGCGGAACCCGCTGAGTGGATCCTGTGCATAGATGCCGGTGATCTCACCGGTCGCGGCGTTCGCCTGGTACCCGTACACGACCTGCGCGTGATAGCCGGCCTCACCGAAGATGACGACGGGCACGCGCGCGTTCAGGCGGCCGACGAGCTCGGTCAGCGCGATGTACTTGTTCGTGTACATGTGCACCCGGCCCTCGCCGCCGTAGTACTTCATGAGATAGCTCACCCCGGCGGGATCGAGACCGACCTCACTTCGCAGGGAGTTGCCGCGGTAGCCGATGCTGAAGGCCGTTTGCAGCGGGCTCACGGTCGATGGGATGAGGCCGAAGGCGGACATGACGGCGAGGCTCGAAGCCGCGGCGCAGTACGGCGTCGTCGGCGTACGCCAACCGGCCGGCGACGGTTCGGTGAGCTGGCTCACGTACTGGACGCCAGGGATCGTCATCGACACCATCTGCGCCCCGGCGGCCGGCTGTGCCGACGCCGCGAAGGTCACGAGCGTGGCGAACGCGCAGGCCAAAAGACGGGGCGAGCGGCGGATCGTGCCCACGGGGCGGTGCTCCCTTTCGTTCCTGCATGCGCCACCGGACCGCACGCTCTGCGGACAGGTGCGTACGGTTAGCGCAACGCTCGCAGGTCAGGGGGCGTGACGGGTGTCCGCGTGGGGTCAGCTGGGCAATGGGTCGGTCGGCCGCTGTTACGGGAGCGCGGGTCCGGCGATGGCGAGGGCGTACCGATCGATCGACAGGAGCTCGGACGCGATCGCGACGACATCGTCCTTCGTCACGGCGCGGATCTCACGCGGGTAGCGCTCGAGATGATCGTCGCCGAGCCGGAACAGCTCGGCGTCGAGGACCATCGCCGCCACCCCACCGGGGCTCTCACGCCCGACCTCGAGCTCGCCGACGAGCTTGTCGCGGGCCAGCGCGAGATCGTCATCGGCGATCTCACCATCACGGATCTTCTTGAGCTCCGCAAAGGTGACCGCGATGGCGCGCTCGACGTTCTCCGGGTTCACACCCATCCGCACGGTCCACGGACCCTGGCTCGCGGTCCCGGAGATCGTGCTGAAGACGTAGTAGGCGAGCCCGAGCTGGTCCCGGACGACCTGACCGGCCCGGCTCGCGAAGGTGTCGGCGGCGAAGACCATGTTCGTGACCTGGGCCTTGGTGAACCGCGGATCGGTGCGCGGGAGACCGAGCCACCCGAGCACAACATCCGACTGCGTCTTGTCCGGCACGATGACGGCCTGCCGCTGGACGCCATCGAGCCGCAGTGGCGCGAGCACCCGCGCGGGCCGGTCCCTGGCCGCCCAGGCGCCGAACGCGCGCTCCGACAGTGCGAACGCGCGATCCGGATCGAGGCCGCCGGCGAGGACCAGCACTGAGCCGCCGGGACGAATGGCCGCCTGGTGGTGCGCCCGGATCTCCGCGAGGCTGGCGGTGCGGACGACGTCCTCGTCACCGAGCGACCGCGTGCGGAACGGATGACCGGGCGGGTACGCGAGCTCGCGCCAGGTCTTGTCGGCGACGCTGCGGGTGTCCTTCTTCGCTTCCTCCAGATCCGCGAGCGCCTGTGCCCGAACGAACTCGAGGCCCTCGTTCGCGAGAGCCGGTGTCACCACCGTCTCCGCGATCAGCTCGAGGAACGCTCCGAGGTCATCGGCGAGGCACTGTCCGGCGAACACCGCCGCGTGCGAGCCGACGTCGAGCCGCGCGGATGCCCCAAGTCCGTCGAGGGCATCGGACCAGGCAGCCGCGTCACGCACCTGGGTGCCCCGAAGCAGCGCCTGGGCGGTCAGCCGGGCGACACCCGGACGACCGGCGGGCTCGAAGAACTGGCCGGCTTCCATCGCGAGTACCGCGGAGATGGAGCGCAGCCCCGGGATCGCCACGACCGCGACCTTGAGCCCGTTCCCGAAGACGCGGCGCCGGATGTCGATCATGCCGCGCCGCCCTCCTCGGGGATGAAATGCCCGACGGTCCGCGAGCGCTCGGCGAACGTGTCACGCGCCGCCTGGCGCACGTCCGCCGGCGTGACCCTGGCGAGCGCGTCGTACCACGCGCCGATGGATGGGGCAGCGCCGCTCGAAAGAAGACTGCCGAGACGGTAGGCGCGCCAGGTGATCGTGTCGCTTGGGAACGCGACGCTCGCGAGCAGGCCGCGGCGGACCCGCGCGAACTCCGCGTCGTCGATCGGAGCGTCAGCGAGACGCGCGAGCTCGCGGAGCAGGGCCTCCTCGACGGCCTGATGCGCGACACCGGGGCGCATCGTGGCCTCGAGCGTGAAGAGGTACGGGTCCTTCGTCAGTCCGAAGCTCGCGTCGACGTCGGTCGCGAGCTCCTTCTCGACCAGCGCCCGGTACAACCGCGATGAGCGGCCCGAGGCGGAGTCCCCGCCACCACCGCCCGCGAGCGCAACGGCCAGCGCGCTCAGCGCCGCGGCCCGCCGGTCGGACGCCGCGACGGTGTGGAAGCCGAGCTGGACGATCGGGAGCGCGCCGCCAGCGCGACGCACGATGAGGCGCTTCTCGCCCATCTGGGGCGGCTCGGGCGAGAGGGGCGACGCGACCACCGGCTCACGACCGACCATCGCGAACGCCGTCGCGGCCTGCTCGAGGAGCGTGTCTGCCCGATCGTCGCCGACCACGACGACATATGCGTTGTTCGGCGCGTAGTGCGTGCGGTAGTGGGCGTAGAGCCCGTCCCGCGTCATGAGCCTGATGTCGGACTTGCTGCCGATCACCCCCTGGCCGTACGGATGGCGGTCGAAGGCGACGGCCTGGAGCGATTCGCCAAGCAGGAAGGACGGATCGTTCTCGAGTCCCTCGCGCTCGCTCACGATGACGGTACGCTCGGCCTCCACCTCCTCCGGAGCGATGAGCGCGTTGCGCATCCGGTCAGCCTCGAGCTCGAGCGCGATCGCGAACCGATCCCGAGGGACCGTCTCGAAGTAGCAGGTGACGTCCTCGTTCGTGAACGCGTTCCACTGCGCGCCGTAGCGGGCGAGGAGCCGGTCGAGGTCGCCCTTCGGATGCGTGGGGGTCCCCTTGAACAGCATGTGCTCCAGGAAGTGGGACATCCCCGTGGTGCCGGGGACCTCGTTGCGGCCGCCGACGTGGTACCAGACCCACAGCGAGACGACCGGCGCGTGCCTCGCTTCGAGGGCGTGGATCACGAGACCGTTGTCGAGCCGTCGGGTCGCGGGTACGTCGTTGAATGCGATCTGCTCGGGGATGCCGAGAACGTTAGGGCGTTCCCCCGAACTTCGCCGCGAAGACGGCGCGCGTCGCGGCCCCCGCGTCCTGACTGCCGAGCAGCCCGGGCTTCTCCTCGAAGATCGTGGCGATCGCAAGCTTGGGCCCGTCGAATGGCGCGAAGGCGATGAACCACGCATCCGGATTTCCCGAAGGCGTCTCGGCGGTGCCCGACTTTCCGGCGACCGCGGTCGGGAAGTTCAGGAACTTGAAGTACACGGTCCCGTTCGGATCGCTCACGACAGCGCGCATCCCGTCCCGGATGAGCGCGAGGTCGGTGGGTGTCGTCGTCGCGGTGCGCAGCTGGACCGGATCGAACTTCTTCACCACGGCGCCATCACGAGCGCGGATCTCGGTCACTAGCCGCGGCTTCCAGACGATGCCGTCGTTCGCGAGCGCCGAGGTGTAGTTCACCATCTGCAGCGGCGTCGCGAGCAGATCGCCCTGGCCGATCGCGAGGTTCGTGGCATCGCCCGGGTTCCAGGGTCGGTTCGCCGGGCTCGGGACGTTGCCGTCCGCCTCGATCACGAAGTCGATGTCGGTCGCTTTGCCCAGACCGAAGCTCAGGGCCTCGTCAGGCAGCAGCCGGGTGTTCATGTCGTTGAGCCGTTTCCCGAGCTCGTAGAAGAACGTGTTGCAGGAGCGGGCAAGGGCCGTGCGCAGATCGATCGGGCCGAGATTGCCGGTCTCGTGATTCAGCTGGACGATGCCGTAGCCGTTCCAGGCAGCCGGGCAGTCGATGCGCTGGCCGGCGCGGTACAGCCCGTTCTTCAACGCGGCAGCCGCGGTGATGGGCTTGAACGAGGACCCGGTGGGATAGGTCCCCGACACGGCGCGGTTGAACAGCGGGCGCTTCGGGTCGGCGTTCAACGCGCGGATGGTCGCGCTGTCGCCGCTCACGAAGACGTTCGCGTCGAACGATGGCCGGCTCGCGAGCACGAGGACCTCTCCGGACCAGGGGTCCTGGGCGACGATGGCGCCCTTCTGGTCGCCGAGGGCCTTCTCCGCGGCCGCCTGCAGCGCCGGATCGAGCGAGAGGACCGCGTCCTGTCCGGCCACCGCTGCGGTCTCCCCGAGCAGCTCGACCGGGCGCTCGTCGGGATCGACGATGGAGAGGCGCCAGCCGAAGGCGCCGCCCAACACGTCGTCGAGCTGCTGCTCGAGGCCGTTCTTCCCGATGAGGTCGCCGGGCGCGTACCCGCGCGCCGCGCGCTTCTGCGCGTCGGCATCGGTGGCCTCGCCCATGAAACCGAGCAGCTGGGCCGCGAGACCGGTCGGGTAGCTGCGCACGCGCTGCGCCTGGAGCTGCACACCCTCGATGACGGACAGGCGGGCTCGAAGCGCGGTGAACGCATCGCCGCTGAGGGTCCGGATCGGGACGAAGCTGTCGGGCCGGACCCAGGACGCGGTGTATTTGGCCTTGATGTCGTCGACCTTCAGGCCGAGCACGCTCGAGAGGCTCGCGAGCATTCCGGCCTCGTTCTTTATCTGCTCCGGCACCACACCGACGACGGCAGCGTCGGTGAACGTCGCGAGCTCCGTGCCCTCCCTCGCGATGATCCGGCCGCGGCTCGTTGGCAGCCGGATCATCCGCACGAGCCGGCCGGGGAGCAGGTGCGGGAGGATCACCTCGGGCGTCCAGTCGATCTTCCAGATGGCCTTGTCCTTCTCGCCGGTCATCACGAGCGAGAGGAACGTGTCGCGCCTGACGTCCCCGACGCGCTGGGTGTGGAACGTCACGCCCAGCGGGACCGTCGCCCGGCGGGGGTCGGGTGACCCGTTCGGTCCGGCGAGGTGGGTCGCCGGGCCGGCCGCCGCCTCGAGCGAGGTCAGGGTCATTTCCTCGGCGATGCGTGGCAGCCGCTTGAGGAACCCGTCTTCCCCGACCTTTGCCCTGCTCTCATCAGTGAGGAGCGCCCACATCGCGTTGTAGTCACCTTTGGTCCAGGCCAGGGCGTAGGCCTTCGCGACCGGCTCGGCGGCCGGGGGCTGGGCCTCGCACGCCGCGAGCACGGGACCGCTGAAGAAGAGCAGGCCGACCAGCAGGAGGACGGATCGGCGCATGCTCAGTACCCGGCCGCGGAGCCCTCGCGCCGCGGATCGGCGCCGCCGGAGAAGACACCGTTCGAATCGACCGCGATGGCCTGCGCGCCGCCGGTGATCTCCGCCCACTCGCCGAGGATCTCGAGGTCATGCCCCTTCGCGGCCAGGCCCTTGCGCACCTGCTCACCGAATCGCGCTTCGAGCTGCAACGTTCTGCCGGCCTCGTGATACCAGCGTGGCGCTTCGATGGCCTCCTGGACATCGAGCTCGTGGTCGATCAGCCCGACCCCGAGCTGGAAATTGGTCTGGACCTGGGCCTGACGCCCCGGCGTGCCGTACACGAACCGCAGCGCCGAGCCGTCCAGGACGATGACCGTGTTCAGGGTGTGGACCGGTCGCTTGCCGGGCGCCAACGCGTTCGGCGAGCGCGGGTCCAGCGAGAAGCCGGAGAGCCGGTTGTTCAGGAGGATGCCCGTCCCGGGGACGACGGTCGCCGCGCCGAATGCGCTGAAGACGCTCTCGATGAACGACACGGCGTTGCCGTCGCGATCCACGACCGCGAGATACGTCGTGTCCGCAGGCAGCGCCGCGGCCAGGGCGTGCTCGGACGCCTTTGCCCCGATGGCCCGCCGCCGCCGCGCGGCGAAGGTCTCGCTGAACAGCTCGGCGGCGTCGAACGGCACGGCGCGCGGATCACCGGCCAGCGCATCGCGATCGGCGAACGCGAGCTTCTTGATCTCGACCATCGCGTGGATCTGCTCCGGGCTGCCCCAACCCATCGCGCGCAGATCCAGGCCCTCGGCCAGCGCGAGCTCCTCGAGCAGCACGTGCCCCTGCGAGACGGGCGGCTGCCCGACCACCCGAAGGCCCCGATAGGTCGCCTCGATCGGATCGCGACGATCGGTGCGGTGAGCCGCGAGGTCATCCGGGCTCAGCCAGCCGCCGAGCGCGGCGACGCCCGATGCGAACCGCAGCGCCAGGTCGCCGCGATAGAACGCGTCTGCACCGCCGGACGCCACCGCGCGTAGGGACGTCGCTAGATCCGGCTGCTGCAGCATCTCGCCCGGCCGCGGTCGGACCCCGCGCGGGGTGTAGGTGCGGCCGGCGGTCGGGTCCTGGCCGAGCCGCTCGGCCTCCTCGCCGATGGCTGCGGAGAGCAGATCGCTGACCGGGAAGCCTTCGGCCGCGTAATCGATGGCCGGGGCGAGGGCCCGCGCCAGCCCCAGCCGGCCATGGTCCTCGAGCATGTCGGCCCACGCGGCGACGGCGCCGGGCACGGTCGAAAGACGCGCACCGCGGTCCCCGAATCCGTGGACGAACGCCATCTCATCGACGGCGAGGGGCGCTGCGCCCGAGCCGTTGTATGCGATGACCGTCCTCGTGCCGGCGTCGTAGACGAGCGCGAAGACGTCACCGCCGATCGAGCAGCGGTTCGGGAGGACCACCGCGCAGACGGCGGCGGCGGCGATGGCCGCGTCGACGGCGCTACCCCCATCACGCAGCGCGGCGAGGCCGGCAGCGGTGGCCAGGTGGTGCCCGCTCGCGACGATGCCGTTGGCGGACCGTACCGTCGGGCGATAGGTCATCGCGGCGATGCTAAGCGCCGCGGAGGACGAACATGATGAGGAACAGCCACCCGAAGGCCGACACCGCCGCGGTGCTGATGCCGAGCGCGAGCGAACCGCGCGGTCGCTGCACCACCGGCATCAACGCGAAGGCGAGGGCGATGAGGACCAGCTCCGGGCCGGCGATGAGGAGGCCCGCAAAGAGGATGTAGCCGATGGCGATCCAGCCGAGGATCGCCGGACCGTTCGTCGAGACGACGAACGCGGTGAGCGCCGCGGCCGCGGCCGAGCCCCAGAGGATCAGGTCCGTCCCGAAGTTGCCGAAGCCGCCGGTGGCCAGGTAGGCGTACACGGCCATGGCCACCGCGTCGAAAGCCGCGATCCCGGCGCGAACACCCGCGCTCACGAGGGCTCGGTGTGAAGGAAGAGCCGGGTGTAGCCGACCGGCTCTCCGGATCGGAGCGGCTGCGGTGACGAGCCGTCCAGATGCATGAGCATCGCCTGCTCGTCGCAGGCAAAGCGCTTTGGGCACACCGGGCACTCCGATGCGCTCTTCTCGGGAAGGCGGCCGAGGCTGGTCAGCGTGAAGCCACACTTCATGAAGAAGTCGGGCACCAGTGTGAGCGCGAACACGCGCCGCAGACCGCGCTCGCGGGCCTGCTGCACGCAGGCGCCGACGATCGCCTTCCCCGCCCCCCGGCCGGCCGCTGCCGGCGCGACCGCGAGCGAGCGCACCTCCGCGAGGTCGGCGGTGAGGGTCGCGAGGGCGCCGCAGCCCAGAAAGCGGCCGTCCTCCTCCGCGACGAGAAAATCCGCCAGGTTGGCTTGCAGGAATGCGGCGGTGCGCTCGAGCATCCGGTCCAGGGCGGCATAGCCATTGATGAGCTCGAGCATCGCCGGGACGTCCGTCGCCCGCGCGGCGCGGACGATCACGAGCTGAAGGCGGCCGTCGCTTCCGCCAGGGCCGCGCGGACGCGCTCCGGCGCGGTGCCGCCGGGCGAGCGGCGCGCCGCGAGCGATGCGTCAACGCTGATGACCGCGCCCGCGTTGTCGCCGAACCGCGCGTCGTCAGTCCGGAGCTCAGCGACCGTGAGCCCGGTGAGGTCACGCCCGGCCGCGAGCCGCTCACGGACGATCTTCCCCACGATCTCGTGCGCCTCGCGGAACGGTACGCCCCGGGACGCGAGGTGGTCCGCGAGGTCGGTCGCCGTCAGCATGCCGCGCTCGGTCGCGTGGCGCATCGCGTCGCGCTCGACGTGAAGGCCGCGGACGACCAGGGCGAGCATTGCCACCGCCGGGGTCGCCTGCGCCGCGTCGTACAGCGGCACGCGCTGCTCCTGCAGGTCGCTGCCGTACGCGAGGGGCAGTCCCTTCAGCGTCGTGAGGACCGCGACGAGGTCGCCGATGATCCGACCGGCACGCCCGCGGACGAGCTCGGCGACGTCCGGATTCTTCTTCTGCGGCATGATGCTGGACCCGGTCGAGTGCCGGTCGTCGAGCGCCACGAAGCCGAACTCCGCTGAGCTCCAGAGCACGAGCTCCTCCGCGAGCCGCGACGCGTGCACGGACGCAAGTGCTGCTGCGAAGACGTACTCGATGACGAAGTCACGGTCGCTCACCGCGTCGATGCTGTTGCGGAACGTCGCGGGCAGCCCCAGCTCGCGGGCCGTCATGGCCGGGTCGACCGGATACGGAGAGCCGGCGAGCGCGGCGGCGCCCAGTGGCGACACGGCCGTCCGCGTCCTGATCTCGGCGACGCGGGCGCGATCCCGGCGGAACGCCTCCGCGTGCGCGAGCAGGTGGTGCGCGAGCGAGATGGGCTGCGCGCGCTGGAGGTGGGTGTATCCGGGAAGCACCGTGTCGACCTCGTCCGCGGCGCGCGCCACCAGAGCCTGGCCCAGGGAGCGGATCGCGCGGTCGAGATCATCGAGGAGATCGATGGTGAAGAGCCGCAGGTCCAGCGCGATCTGGTCGTTGCGGCTTCGTGCGGTGTGCAGCTTGCCGGCGACCGGACCGATCCGATCCTGAAGGACCGACTCGATCACGCTGTGGACGTCCTCGTGGCCCGCCGGCCAGGTGAAGGTGTCGGCGTGGAGCTCCTCGGCGATCGCACTCAGGCCGTCGACGATCGCGCGCGCGTCTTCGGCCGGGATGATCCCGGTCGCACCGAGCATCCGGGCGTGGGCGATGCTGCCCCGCACGTCGTACCTCGCGATCCGCTTGTCGAGCTCGAGCGATCCGGTGAATCCAAGGACCTCAGGGTCGAGGCCCACGGCGAACCGGCCGCTCCAGAGCGGCGCGCTCAGCTCCGTCACGGGCGCTTTGCCCCCGTGGCCCGCTGGGCCTTCGTTGGCTTCTTAGGACTCTTGGGCTTCCGGGGTTTCTCGAGCGCGACGGTCCGCGGGATGGCGAGGGTCGCCTCGCTGTCCGGTCCCCAGAGGGCCTGGGTCCGCGACTGGTTCCGTAGCGGCAGCCCGAAGACGCTGATGAATCCCTCAGCGGCCTTGTGGTCAAAGGTGTCGCCACGCCCATACGTCGCGAGGGCCGTCGAATAGAGGGAGTGGTCCGAGCGGCGCCCGACCACGGTGGCCGTGCCCTTGTGGAGCTTGACCCGGATCTCGCCGGTGACGAACCGCTGGGTGCTGTGCACGTACGACGCGAGGTCCTGGTGGTGCGCGGAGAACCAGAGGCCGTTGTACACAAGGTCGGCGTACTCGTCGGCGACGCGCTGCTTGAACCGAAGGGTCTCCTTGGACAGCACCATGTCCTCGAGCGCGCGGTGCGCGAGGTGCAGGAGGACCGCGGCCGGCGCCTCGTAGATCTCCCGTGACTTGATCCCCACCAGGCGGTTCTCGATCTGATCGATCCGGCCCACGCCATGCTTCCCGGCGAGGGTGTTGAGGCGCTCGATGAGGTCGACCCCCTCGACGGGCTCACCATCCAACGTGACCGGGATGCCTTCTCGGAATCCGATCACGAGCTCCTTGGCGCGCTCTGGCGCCTCATCTGGGTCGACCGTCCACTGGAAGACATCGCGAGGTGGCGCGCCCCAGGGGTCCTCGAGCACGCCCGCCTCGATCGACCGGCCCCACAGGTTCATGTCGACGCTGTAGGGGCTCTTCTTCGTGACCGGCACGGGGATGCCGCGAGCTTTCGCGTAGTCGATCTCGTCTTCGCGGGTCATGTTCATGCCGCTGCGCAGCGGCGCGATGACCGTCATCTCAGGCGCGAGCGCGCCGACCGCGAGATCGAAGCGGACCTGATCGTTGCCCTTGCCGGTCGACCCGTGCGCGACGTAGCGCGCCCCTTCCTCACGTGCGGCGTCAACAAGAA
>JANLWM010000122.1:0-2138 GCA_031364525.1 Chloroflexota bacterium
GCACTCTCGAAGACCGAGTCCCTGCCGGTGCTCGTGCCGATCGACGACAGCGCCCGCTTCGTTGCCGGGTACGGCTGGCTCGAAGGCCGGGAGGCCCGCGACGTCGCGGCGGAGATCGCGGCCGACCTCGAGACACGGGGCTTCCTATTCCGGTCGATGCCCTACACGCATCGCTATCCGGTCTGCTGGCGCTGCAAGGAAGAGATCGTGTTCCGCGTGGACGACGAATGGTTCATCGCGATGGACGAGCTCCGGCCGCAGCTGATGGCCGCCGCCAAGGAAGTGGATTGGGTCCCCGCGGCCGCCGGCGCCCGGATGCAGAACTGGCTTCAGAACATGGGCGACTGGAACATCTCACGCAAGCGCTACTGGGGCCTGCCGCTGCCGTTCTACACCTGCGCGAACAAGCACTTCTTCGTGCTCGGCAGCAAGGAGGAGCTGGTCGAACGCGCGGTCGGCGGCCTCGAGGGGCTCCGCGAGCTGCACCGGCCCTGGATCGACGGTGTCGTCGTGTCCTGCCCGACCTGCAAGGCCGAGAGCACTCGGGTGAAAGAGGTCGGCGATTGCTGGCTCGACGCGGGCATCGTGCCGTTCTCGACCTTGGACTGGCTGCACGACCGTTCCTACTGGGAGAAGTGGTTCCCTGCCGACTACATCGTCGAGATGGTCGAGCAGGTCCGTCTCTGGTTCTACTCGGAGCTCTTCTTCAGCGTCGTGCTGACCGGCAAGGCGCCCTACAAGGTGTGCCAGTCATTCGAGAAGGTGCTGGCCGCGCCGGGCCAGGAGTTCCACAAGACCGGCGCCAACATGCTCGACCTGGGCGAGGCCTGCGAAGAGGTCGGAGCCGACGTCATCCGCTGGCTGTACGCCCGGCAGAACCCCCAGGAGAACGTCTACTGGGGCAGCGCGCCGACCGACGACATCAAGCGGCGGCTGCTCACGCTCTGGAACACCTACTCATTCTTCGTGACCTACGCGAACCTCGACGCCTTCGATCCGAATGCCGCCGAGGTACCGGTCGCGGATCGGCCGCTCATCGACCGCTGGCTCCTCTCCGCGCTCGCGCGACTCGTGCGTGAATGTCGCGAAGCGCTCGACCGCCACGACGCGTCAGCCGCCGCCTACAAGATGGAGGCGTTCTGGGAGGATCTGTCCACCTGGTACGTGCGCCGGAACCGGCGGCGGTTCTGGCAGGCGGCCACAGGGGCCGACTCGCTCGCGGCGTATCAGACGCTGTACATGGCCCTGACCACGCTCGCGCGGCTGTTCGCCCCCGTGATGCCGTTCCTCGCGGAGTCGATGTATCAGAACCTCGTGCGCAACGTCCGCGACGATGCCGAAGCGTCCGTGCACCACACGCCGTACCCGGAGGTCCGGGAGGACTGGGTCGATGACGACCTCGAGCGGCGGATGCGCGCCGCGATGCGCGTCGTCGCGCTCGGTCGCGCGGCCCGCTCCGCCGCGGGCGTGAAGACCAGAACGCCGCTGGCCAGGCTCATCGCCGTCTTTGACGCGAACGATCGCGACCACGACGCCCTCGACGGTCAGGACGATCTCGCGACGGTGATCTGTGACGAGCTGAACGTGAAGGCCTTCGAGGTCCGCGATCGCGCCGAAGGACTGGTGCGCGAGGTCGTGAAGCCCGAGCTGAAGGCGCTCGGCCCGAAGCTCGGCAAGGACCTGCCGCGCGTTCGCGCGGCCCTGCAGTCCGGCGCGTACAAGACGGTCGAGGGTGGGATCGAGGTCGAGGGCTTCACGCTCACGACGGCCGAGGTCCTCATCTCGCACGAGGGCACACCTGGTCACACCGTCGGCAAGGATCCGGGGGCGGTCGTCGCGCTCGAGACCACCCTCACGCCCGAGCTCGAGGCCGAGGGCCTCGCGCGGGAGCTGGTGCGCAAGGTCAACGATCTGAGAAAAGATGCGGGCTTCGAGATCGCCGATCGCATCGCGCTTCGCTACGCCGGCGCGATCGCGCCCACGATCGAGCGGTTCGCCGACCTTGTTCGCGGCGAAACGCTCGCGACGTCGCTTTCGCCGGGGCTCACGGCCGCGGGGCACGTGTGGCGTGGCGAGCTCAACGGTGTCTCTAGCGAGCTCGAGCTCGAGCGGATCTAGCTGATCTAGAGGAGCAGCGC
>JANLWM010000125.1:0-6929 GCA_031364525.1 Chloroflexota bacterium
GATCATCGGATCCGACGGCGGGCGGGCGGGCGTTTGGCGCCTTTCCAGCGGGACCGTCTTCCGCTGGGGGCAATGCCCGTAGGCCCGGCGGGACCGGACCATAATTACCCGGCAACTCGCGGGTGGGAGGACGAACATGCGCAAGCTCTCAGCGGTCGCGCTCGTCGCGGCCTTCGTGATCGCGGCGTGCGGCGGTGGCGGGACGACCGCGCCGGCGGCGAGCGGTACCACGGCAGCGACGGTCAACGTGCCGGACACGGTCCACCTCGCGGCATCGCTGCCGCTGACCGGCGCGGACGCGTCGATCGCCAAGATCATGAAGGACTCATACGAGCTCTACTTCAAGCTGCTCAACGATGGCGGCGGCCTTCAGGTCGGCAACAAGAAGGTCAAGTTCGATCTGAAGATCGAGGACAACAAGGGTGATGCCGCAGCGAGCGGCCAGATCTACGAGAAGTTCATCACCCAGGACAACATCGATCTGCTCCTCGGTGGCTACAACACCACCATCACGACCCAAGAGGTCAAGGTCGCCAACCGCTACAAGATCCCGTACGTCGGCGGCGGCGGCGCGTCGTCCTCGATCTATGTCGACAACGTGTGGGCGGTGGGCGTGCTCGCCTCCATCGAGAAGCTTGCCGCGACCCAGCTCGACTTCATCAAGACCCAACAGGACGCCAACAAGCTTCCGAAGCCGCTCAAGATCGCGGTCGCCTACGAGAACAGCTCGCACGGCAAGGAGTTCCTCAAGGGCATCCAGGACGGCGAGAAGGCCGCCCCGGACCGGTTCAAGATCGTGTTCAACGAGACGTTCGATCTGAATGGACGGGACTACACCGCGCTCCTCAACAAGGTGAAGGACGCGAATGCCGACGCCTACATGATCGACGCGCGTGTCGCCGACTACATCACGATGCAGACCCAGTACAAGCAGCTCGGCATGTACCACGCATACCTCACCTACGGACCTCGTGGACCCGAAAAAGCGGCTCGCGACGCGCTCAAGGACTCGAGCGATTACATCACCGCGGCGACCTGGTTCGACAGCCAGATGCCCGGTGAGGTCATCAAGAAGTGGCTCGATACGTTCAAGGTCACCGGCGACTCCCCGGAGTGGTACGCCGCCTCGGCATGGGAGTGCGCACGCATCCTGACCGCCGCGGTCCAGAAGGGTCAGACCATCGACAAGCAGAAGATCCGGGACATCCTGTTCAGCACAAGCTGGGATGGCTCGCTCTTCCCGGGTGGCACGATCAAGTTCGGCGCGACCGGCCAGGCCAACAACGATTACGTGATGACCCAGAACACGCCGAACGGGGCCCGGATCCTCATCTGGCCAAAGGACCTCCAGACGGGCACGGCGACCATGCCGCTGCCGAAGAAATAGTCACGTAGATGCGCCTCGTCGAGGCGCTCATCAGCGCACTGATGGTGGCGGGCCTGTACGCAACGATGTCGTACGGGCTCGCTCTCATCTATGGCGTCATGAAGCTCATCAACCTCGCCAATGCGGGCACGATGATGCTCGCGTCGTTCGTCACGTTCTTCCTTTGGCAGACGTTCGGTCTCGACCCGCTCGTGTCGGTCTTCATCGTCGCGCCCTTGTTCTTCGCCATCGGAGCCGGGATCGAGACCGTCTTCGTGCGCCGCGTGACGAATGAGAAACCCGTCATCTCACTGCTCCTCCTGTTCGGGATCCTCTTGGTCATGCAGGCCGGCGCGAGCTTCTTTCTTGGCGGCGACGTGCGCTCGGTCCGCCCCGTGTACATCCAAGAGGTCATCCGCATCGGCGAGGTGACGATCGCCTACAACAGGCTGCTCGTGTTCATTTCCGGCGTCGTCATCCTTGTTGGTCTCGAGCTGTTCCTGCGGAAGACGTACCTCGGCCGCGCGATCCGTGCCCTGGCCCAGGACCGGGACGCGTGCCGCCTCGCCGGGATCGACGTGGAGCGAGTGTCGATGGTCGCGTTCGGGCTCGGCACCGCGCTCGCGGGCGCCGCCGGCGCCCTCCTCACGCTCGTCTTCCCGTTCGATCCGACGAACCCGTACGGCGTCCTGCAGCTGAAGAGCTTCACGATCATCGTCCTCGGCGGCCTCGAATCCATCCCCGGTGTCGCGATCGCGGCATTTGTCCTTGCGGCTGCCGAGAACATCACGGTCACCCTGTCGAAGCCGCAGCTCGAGAACCTCGTTTCGTTCGTCCTGCTCGTGGTCGTGCTCGTGGTCATGCCCGGAGGCCTCGCCGCGCTCATCCGTCGGAGGCCCTCATGAGCCTGTTCCTGAGGCGTTACTCCAAACGCACGCTCGTCATCATCCAGGTCGTCCTCCTCTTCGTCATCGCGTTCGCGTTCGCGCTGATCCCGATCCTCGACGAGCGCTCCTTCAACCTGCAGCGGATCACCTTCTTCCTGCTCTGGTACGCGATCCTGGCGTCGTCCTGGAACATCATCGGCGGCTACGCCGGCCAGACGTCTTTCGGCCACGCCGCATTCCTTGGGATGGGCGCGTACGTCACGGGCATCCTCTGGTCGCAGGCGCTCTGGCATCCGCTCATCGCCCTTCCAGTGGCCGGACTGGTCGCCGCGCTATACGGCGTGCTCGTCGGGATACCGACGCTGCGACTTCGCGGTCCGTACTTCGCGATCGCGACGATCGGGATCGGCGAGGCGACCCGGCTGCTGGCCGTGAACTTCGACGACATCTTCGGCGTCACCCTCACGAAGGGCGTCACGGGTATCTCGCTGGGTGGTCCGAAGATGCCGAACGTCGATCCCGTGGTCGTGCACTACGCGACGATCGCGGTCTTCGTGATCGTCATGCTCGTGACGATGTGGATCCGCGGCGGCCGGTTCGGCCTTGGACTCTTCGCCCTGAACATGGACCGTGACGCCGCGGAGACGATCGGCGTGCCCACCGCCCGACTCCAGGTATTGGCGCTCGCGGTCTCGGCGTTCTTCGCCGCGAGCGCGGGTGGCCTGTACGCGATGCGCCAGCAGTTCCTCGACCCGGCATCGATGTTCGGCTTCGACAAGTCCATCGCGCTCGTCCTCATGCCTGTCGTTGGCGGTCTGGGGACCGTCTGGGGTCCTGTGTTCGGCGCGGTCCTCTACTCGACCGTCCAGGACCAGCTGACCCGCGTGGTCAACAACCCCTACCTGCCGTCGCTCATGTACGGCGTTCTGCTCGTCGCCATCGTGATGTTCGAGCCGCTCGGTATCGCCGGGCTTCTCGGTCGAGGCAGCAAGTACGTTCGGAAGCTCGTTGCGCCGAAGGATGGCGAGCTGTGACCGTGGGTCAGCCGCAGTCCCTCCTTGTGGCAAGTGCCGTGACGCGCCGCTTCGGTGGGCTCGTGGCCGTGAACGCGGTCGACTGCGAGATCTTCGCCGGGGAGATCTTCGGGCTCATCGGTCCCAATGGCGCGGGAAAGACGACGCTCTTCCGGCTCTTCTCGGGCGTGTACGCGCCGAGCTCCGGGTCGATGACGCTTCGTGGCGCCCAGATCGGCGGCCGGTCCGCTCACGCGATCAACGCCATGGGCATCGCGACGACGCACCAGATCGTGCGCCCGTTCTCCGACATGTCCGTCGAGAAGAACGTGCTGGTCGGCGTTCTCTACGGCCGGAGCGGCCTGCGCGGCCGCGCGGCCGATGCCGAGGTCGACCGGATCCTCGACATGATGGAGCTCGCACCGCATCGCGCGACGCACGGCCGTTCCCTGACGCTGGCGCGCCGGAAGCGACTCGAGGTCGCCCGCGCGCTCGCGACCCGCCCGGAAGTCCTGCTCCTCGATGAGGTCGCGGCCGGGCTGAACCCGACGGAGAGCGGGCGGATGGTGGAGCTCATCCGGAGGATCCGCGGATCCGGCGTGACGATCGTGATGGTCGAGCACGTGATGAAGGCGATCATGGCGCTCTCCGATCGCATCATGGTCATGGACCTCGGCCGCAAGATCGCGCTGGGCACGCCGGCCGAGATCGCGAAGGACCCTGCGGTGATCAAGGCCTATCTCGGCGAGCGCGCGGTGGGATCATGACCATGGTCCTCGAGGTGCGGAACATCGCGGCTGCGTATGGCGACGTGCAGGCGCTCTGGGACGTCACCTTCAGCGTCGAAGAGGGCAAGATCGCGACGTTGCTCGGCAGCAACGGGGCCGGTAAGACGACGTCGCTACGCGTTGTGTCGGGCCTCCTGCAGGCGCTCGAAGGCGAGGTCCTCCTCCGCGGCCAAAAGATCAGCGGCATGTCGCCGCATCGCATCGTCGAGCTCGGTGTCATCCAGGTCCCGGAGGGCCGTCAGCTCTGGCCGAATATGAGCGTCGAAGACAACCTGCTCCTCGGCGCGTACAGCTCGAGAGCGCGCCCGGATCGCGTGTCGACGCTCGCGAGCGTGTATGCGCTGTTCCCGCGCCTCGCCGAGCGCCGCGGTCAGCTCGCCGGCACCCTCTCCGGCGGCGAGCAGCAGATGGCGGCCATCGGACGCGGCCTCATGGGCAAGCCCGAGGTCCTGATGCTCGATGAGCCATCGCTCGGCCTCGCTCCGATCCTGGTGGATGAGGTCTTCCGTGTGGTGACCGACATCGCCGCCCGCGGCGTGACCGTGCTGCTCGTAGAGCAGAACGTCCACCGCGCGCTCGAGGTGGCCGAGACGGCGAGCGTCATCGAGAACGGTCGGGTCGTACTCGCCAAGTCTGCGCTGGAGATGGCCAACGATCCGAATGTACGGAGCGCGTATCTCGGGCTGTAACGGCGCAGGCTTGATCGCAGCGCAGCCCGTACACCCGATCTATCCTCGGTCCAGATGACAGACATACGTCCGGTGCTCACGCCCGCGTATCGCCTCGTCATTCGGCTCGAGATCGAGAACCACCCCGGGATGTTCGCGAACGTCGCGCGCACCATCGCCGAACGCGGTGGCAGTCTCGGGGCGATCGATCTCGTGGAGGCGACCGACCGCAAGCACGTCCGGGACGTGACGGTCGACGTTCCTGATGAAGCGACCGGCGAGCGTCTTGCGGACGACCTTAAGGCGCTGAACGGCGTCGTCGTGCGCTCGGTCTCGGACCGGACCTTCCTCATGCATCTTGGCGGCAAGGTCGCGATCGCCGGCCGTGTCGCGGTGCGTAATCGCGACGACCTCTCCCTCGTGTACACGCCAGGTGTGGCACGCGTATGTCGGGCGATCGCCGCAGATCCCGAGCGCTCATGGGCCCTCACGCAGCGAGCGAACGCGATCATCATCGTCTCGGACGGCACTGCGGTCCTCGGGCTCGGCAACGTCGGGCCGCTCGCCGCGTTGCCGGTCATGGAGGGGAAGTCGCTCCTCTTCGCCGATCTCGCCGGTGTCTCGGCCTTCCCGATCGTGATCGAGCCGGGCACGGTCGAGCAGACGGTCGACGCGGTCTCGCGGATCAGCGTCGGCTTCGGTGGCATCAACCTCGAGGACATCGCCGCTCCGGCGTGCTTTGAGATCGAACGCAAGCTGCGGGAGCGCCTGACGATCCCGGTGTTCCACGATGACCAGCACGGCACGGCGATCGTCGTTCTTGCCGGCCTTCGCAACGCCGCGGAGGTCTGCAAGGTCCCGATGGAGGACCTGCGGATCGTCGTCCTGGGCTCGGGCGCCGCCGGCATCGCGACCGCGCGGCTTCTGCACACCGCCGGTGCGAGGACGGTCGTCGTCTGCGACCGGACCGGCACCATCTCGACGAAGCGCAGCGACCTCAATAGCGAGAAGCGCGCTCTCGCGACCGAGCTCGGGAGCGATCAGCCCATGCGGTCGCTGACCGACGCGCTACGCGGCGCGAATGTCCTGATCGGGCTGTCGGGGCCGCGCCTGGTGACGCTCGAGATGATCCGCACGATGGCCCGTCCGCGGATCGTGTTCGCGATGGCCAACCCCGATCCCGAGGTGGATCCGGTCGACGTCGCCACTGACGTTGACGTCATGGCGACAGGACGGAGCGACTACCCGAACCAGGTGAACAACGTCCTGGCGTTCCCCGGGATGTTCCGTGGGTTGCTTGACGCGCGGGCGAGCACCGTCACGACGAACATGGAGCTCGCGGCGGCCGCGGCACTGGCGGAGTGCGTGCCGGCGCAGCTGCGCTCGGCTGAGTACATCCTCCCGTCCGTGTTCGACGCGGCGGTCGTCCCCGCGATCGCGAAAGCAGTGAGCGCCGCAGCGCGGGCCGATGGCGTCGCGCGCCGCATGGATCGCGACGCGGCACCCGGTGCCGGCGGACGCTCGATCGCCGGCTGACCCCTTCTAGCGACCCTTCCAGATAGGCGGGCGCTTCTCGAGGAATGCGGTCACACCCTCGCGGAAGTCCTGGGATCCATATGCGAGACCCACGATGTCTTCGCCCGTGCCGAGCAGCTCCCGCTGGCTCTCGAGCACCCGAAGCACCGCGAGCTTCGTCGCGCGGATGGTGAGCGGCGCGTTCTGGGCGACCCGCTCCGCGAGCTCGGTCACATGGGCCTCGATGCGGTCCAGCGGCACGACGTCGTTGAACGCGCCGGCTGCCCGAGCTTCGACCGCGGTCGCGAGCCGTCCGGTGAAGAGCAGCTCCTTCGTCACCGCCGGTCCGACGACCTGCACCAGGCGCGCGACGTTCCGCAGGGACAGGGTGTTGCCGACGGTGCGGGCGATGGGAACACCGAAACGCGCGTTCTCCGCCGCGATCCGCATGTCGCAGGCGAGCGCGATCGCCGCGCCGCCGCCGGCCGCGACGCCCCGGATGAGCGCGATCGTCGGCTTCAGGAGCTTCTCGACCCCGCCGATACCCAGCTCGATGTGCTTCTCATAGGCCAGCGCGTCGGCCGCGCCGCGGATCTCGCCGACCCGCCGGATGTCGCTTCCCGACACGAATGCGTCGTCGCCCTTGCCCTGGAAGACCACGACCCTGATGTTGTCGTCCGCGCCAAGCTGCG
>JANLWM010000126.1:0-7307 GCA_031364525.1 Chloroflexota bacterium
CGGGCGCCTCGTTCGCTTGCCCGTTCGCGTGCTGAACGGTGCTGTTGTGCTCCTACCGGACGGGCCTGCGCTCACGAGGCGCCCGCCGCCCCTGATGACCTTTTGCTTCTCAGCGAGGGACGACCGCGCGCCCTGTAAGAGGTCGTTCGTGCCGTCGCGACCCCCTCAGAGCTGAGTCGGGACTGCCGCCCCGCGCCGGAGATGGTCATGAGGGCCGGCGGGCGTCTCGTGAGCGCTGGCCCGTCCGGTAGGAACACGATGTGACCATTCGGCGCCGTGAACGGGCAAGCGAACGAGGCGCCCGCCGGCCCCCGGGGACCCGTTCAGAGCCACCCGGCTACGGCATCAACCCCCGAAACAGCTTCGAGATCCGCCCCGACAGCCCATCGAGCGACCGGCTGACCGCGCGGTCGTCCTCGAGCGTCCAGTTCTTGGCCCCCCACAGCAGCAGGCCGGATGCGGCGGCGTAGGGGGGCGTCGAGACCTGGTCGGTGAGGCCTCCGAGGTTCTGCGGGCCCACCACCCGGGCACTCATCCCGAGCTGGTCGCGGGCCGCCCGGTTGATCCCGCTCAGCATGCTGCCGCCACCGGTGAGCACCAGGCCCGCCTGGAGTCGGTTCGTCTGGCCGGCCGCCGCGATCTCCTGCTGGACCGCTTCGAAGATCTCGTTCAGGCGGGCTTCGATGATCTGGGCGACGTTCCGGCGCGTGACCCCATGGGCGACCTCCTCACCGATGGAGGTGATCTGGACGACCTCGTCCGGATCGACCTCGACCGGGAGCGCGCTCCCGTACTTGAGCTTGAGGCTCTCGGCGACATCCGGGGTGACCCGCAGGACGATCCCGAGGTCGCTGGTCATCGACTTGCCGCCCATCGGGATCGTCGCGGCGTGGACGATCGAGCCGTCGTGGAAGATCGCGAGGTCCGTCGTATCACCGCCGATATCGAGGAGCGCGACGCCGAGCTCCCGGTCCTCATCGGCAAGGACCGCCTCTGCGGTCGCCAGCGGAGCGAGGACCAGCTCGTCGATCTCGACACCGGCCCGCTGGACGCACTTGGTGAGGTTCTGGACGCCCGATTGCGACGCCGTGACGATGTGGGTCTCGACCTCCAGGCGCACCGCGCTCATGCCGATGGGGTCGCGCACGCCCTCCTGTCCGTCGACGACGTATCCCCGCGGGATGACATGGAGGATCTCGCGGGTGTTGGGGATCGAGACCGCCCGCGCTGCCTCGATCGCGCGGAGGGTGTCCTCGCGAGCGACGTCCCGGTGATGCCCGGAGACGGCGACCATCCCGCGCGAGTTCTGGGAGCTGATGTGATTCCCGGAGATCCCGACGAAGGCCGAGCGCACTTTGAAGCCCGACAGCCGCTCGGCGGCCTCGACCGCGCTCGTGACCGAGTGGACGGTGCGGTCGATGTCGATGACGACGCCTTTCCGAAGGCCGTCGGACGGAGCCTGGCCGAATCCGATGACGTCCAGGCCACCGCTGCGGGAGACCTCGCCGATGAGCACGCAGACCTTGGTCGTGCCGACGTCGATCGAGACCAGGATGGTCTGCTCAGGCATGCGTGTCTCCCCGCGTCAGTCTCTCCCGGTGATCCCCACCCGCGTCGCTCCGGCTCATAGGAAGTGCCGCCGGATGACTGCCACATTTTGGAATATCCGCCACCCGAAAGCGAATAGCGCCACGAGATAGAGGTCGATGCCCAGCCGGTCGCCGAGGAAGGCGAGACCCGCAGCGAGGAGCGCGTTCGTGTAGAAGCCCGATAGGAAGATGCGGGTGTCTAAGTGCCCCTCGAGCTCCGCGCGGAGCGCGCCGAGCAGCGAGTCGAGCGCGGCCAGGATCCCGACCGCGGTGTAGCGCGCGAGCTCCACCGGCAGGTTGAGCTTGAGGGCGAGCCCGAGCAACACCCCGGCCAACAGGCCGAGGAGCGGAAGCCACAAAGCTGCGGGCTACGGGCTGAAGACGATGCGGTCGGGGCTTCGCACGTCGACGTAGTCTAGCCGCCGCTTCGGGTCATCCGAGAGCACCTTCTTCGCGTTGGCCAGCTTCTTCTCAAGGTCGACGGCGGTCCCGAAGCGGACCTCCCATCCCGCCCCGCTCCGAACGACGAGGCCCTGGGTCGGATCGACGCGCACCTCGGGCCGCAGCGCGTCGGCCCGCAGCTCCCCCGGGGCGATGCGCGCGAGCCGCACGGCGGCCGCGAGCAACGCCGGGTCGACGCAGCGTCCGCCGATCCGGCCGGCGCAGGCCCGGGTCGTGTCCCGGTCGTCCGTCACGCGGAGGGACGGCGCGCCCTGCGGGTCCGCGGATCCGAACAGCACGCCCTCGGCATCGATGTACCACTCGAGCGGCCCCACGATCCAGCGAGCGATGGCCTCGCGCTCGGTGACCTCGATCCGCGCGGCCGCGGGCAGCGCGATGCGCACCGTGGCGTCCAGCACGGCCGGCAGACGAAGCACCGCCGCCCGCGCGTCGGCGGCGTTCGCCGAGAACACCGGTTTGCCGGTCAGGCCGGTCGCGGCGCTGACCTGCCCGGCAGTGAGGTGGCGTGCGCCCGTTACCACGAGCCCGTCGATCCGCGGTGCCCCGATGAGGCCGATCGCGATCAGTGCGGCCGCGCAGGCGCCGGCCAGCGCGGCCCAGCCGCCCGGTCGCCGGATCGGCGGGAGGCGGGTGCGCACCGGGCGGCGACCGCGGGTCGGGCGCGGTCTAGCGACCTCGCCGCTCCGCGTCCGCGAGCGCCCACTCGACCAGGCGGCCGACGAGGTCGGGGAACGAGATGCCGGCCACCCGCGCGGCCTTCGGGACCAGGCTGTTCGCGGTCATGCCGGGCATCGTGTTGACCTCGAGCGCGACGAGGCGATCGTCGCTCTGGGACCAGATGAGATCGAGGCGCGAGATCGACCGGCAACCGAGGGCGCGATGCGCCCGGATGGCGAGCTCCTGGGCCCGCGCTGCGATCGCTTCGGGGACGCGAGCGGGACAGATCTCCTCGGAGGCACCGGAGTCGTACTTCGCGCGGTAGTCGAAGAACGCCCGCTTCGGGACGATCTCGATGACCGGGAGGGCCTGCAGCGCGTCATCCGGTCCGATCACGCCGACCGTGAGCTCGATTCCGCGGATCCGCTCCTCGACGAGCGCGCGCCGGTCGTAGCGAAGTGCCTCCGCGATCGCCGCCGGGTAGGCCGCCACATCGTCGACCATCGTCACGCCGACGCTCGAGCCGTTCTCAACGGGCTTCACCACCGCCGGCGGAGCGATCGACGGCCGGTCCGTGGCGCTCGCGACGACGACGCCGCGCGGCACGTCGATCCCATTCGCGGAAAGCACGGCCTTGGCCATCGCCTTGTCCATCGCGAGCGCGGATGCGAGCACGCCGGATCCGGTGTACGGGATCCCGAAGGTCTCGAGCACGCCCTGGATCTTCCCGTCCTCCCCCCACGGCCCGTGCAGCGCGATGAACGCGACATCGATCCCCTCGCCCGCCGGCGAGAGTGCTGTGCCCGCGGAGGTGAGCGCGGAGCTCGCGCGGTGCATCGTGTCCTGCATCTGCGCCGGGAGCTCCCGGTCCCGGGCGGGAAGCGCTTCCGGGGTGCCGCCGCCGGTCACAAGACGTTGCGCGAGCGCGCGCTGCTCGTCCGTCAGCGCCGGGTTGTGGGCCATGAGCGCGATCGGGTCCAGCATCACGACGTCGTAGCGGTCCTTCGGGAGCTGTTCAGCGATCTGCAGCCCGCTCGCGAGCGAGATCTGCCGTTCGGCCGACGCCCCCCCGGCCAGGATGCCCACCCGGATCCGCTTAGTAGTCTTCATCATCGTCCCACTCTCCCACCATCTCGACCTCGGGGACGAGCTCGATCCCGAACCGGGCCCTCACCTCCGCCTGGCAGCGCCGGATGAGCGCCCGGACATCCACCGCGCGGGCGACGCCGGCGTTCACGATGAAGTTCGCGTGCTTTTCGCTCACGAGGGCGTCCCCGATCCGCGCACCCTTGAGGCCGGCGGCCTCGATGAGCCGGCCCGCGTGGTCGCCGGGCGGATTACGGAAGATCGAACCCGTATTCGGTTGCGCAAGCGGCTGCTTTGACATTCGCTCGTTCGCCATCTCCTTGATCCGGCGGACGGCGGTCGGGCGGTCGCCGGGCTCGCCATGGAACCGGGCGCGCACGACGATCACCGGGGTCCCCTGGAGGCTGCTCGTCCGATAGCTGTAGCCGAGCTCGTCGGCCCGGGCGTCCCACTGATCCCCGTTCAGGTCGAGCAGCCGCGCGTCGAGCAGCGCCTCCGAGGTGTCCGAGCCGAAGGCGCCGGCATTGCCGTGGACCGCGCCGCCGACAGTGCCGGGGACCGTGGCCATCCATTCGAGGCCCAGGATCCCGCTCCGTGCCGCGGCGGCCGCCACGCTGGCCAGCGGTGTCCCCGAGGCGGCGTCGACCACCGTGCCCCGGACGATCACGTCGCTCCAGCCGTTGTCGAGCACCACGCCGCGGATCCCGGCATCGGCCACCAGCAGGTTCGTTCCGCCGCCCAAGAGGAACGTCGGCAGCTCGGCTTCGCGCGCGACGCGGACCGCACCCACCAGGTCGTCCTCGCTTCGGATCCGCACGAAGAGATCGGCCGGACCGCCGATCCGGAGGGAGGTGTGGCCCGCGAGCGGCTCATCGCGCGCGCCAAGGTCGTTGAACCGCGCGTTCATCGAACCGGTCCCGGGCCCGGCCCGGGGCCGGGGGCGGACGTTTCATGAAGCAGCGCGAGCAGCCGCTCGCCCGCAGCGCGCACGTCGCCCGCACCGAGGATGAGCACGAGGTCACCGCGACGCACCTGTCCTGCCAGATCCCGGGCTGCGGTTTCGGCATCCGCCGCGTATTTGCCGCCGGCGCGCTGCGCGAGGCGCCGGGCTTCGTCCCCGCCGCGGTCCTCGCGCGCCGAGCTGAAGGTCTCGACGACGACGCGCTCGTCCGCGTCCCGGAGGGCCGCTGCGAAGTCGTCGAAGAACGCCTCGAGTCGGCTCGGGGTGTGCGGCTGGAAGACCGCGAAGAGCCGGGCCCCCGGCGCGACCCGGGAGCGCATCGCTGCGATCGACGCCCTGAGCTCGACGGGGTGATGGGCGTAATCGTCGACGACCGTCACGCCGGCCGCGTCGCCGAGGACCTCGAGGCGGCGCGCGGTGCCGGCGAAGCTGTGGAACGCGTCGGCAGCCCGCGCGAGCGGCACGCCACAGGACAGCGCCGCGACGATCGCGGCCGCGGCGTTCAACGCGTTGTGGGCGCCGGGGAGCCGCAACGTCACCCGCGCCCGTCCGGCCGGACCGTCGAGCACGAAGGTCTGGCCGTCGGGACGGACCTCGCGCTCGCTGATGCGGTGATCCGCCGTCGCCGCGGTCCCATAGCTGACGGTCCGCGCAGCGTGCAGCGCGGCGGCGCCCGGATCGTCAGCGCAGGACACCAGGGTCCCCTGCACCTGCGACGCGAATGTGCCGAAGGCCGCTTCGTAGACCCCCTTGGTGGGATAGATGTCCACGTGATCGTGATCGACGTTGGTGACGACACCCACCTCGGGATGGAGGGCCAGGAACGCGCGATCGTACTCATCGGCCTCGATGACGAGGGTCCGATCGCGTCCGGCGTGCGCGTTGCTGTCGAGGCCCCGGACGGGCGCACCACAGATCAATGACGCGTCGATGCCGCCGGCGCGAAGCGCGGTCCAGGCGAGCGCGGTCGTCGTCGTCTTGCCGTGGGTGCCGGTGATCGCGATGACCCGCTCGCCGCGCGACAGCTCGCGCCAGGCGTCCTCGCGCTTCCACACGAGCACGCCGGCATCGAGTGCCGCTCGGACCTCAGGATTGGCCTCACCGTAGGCACTCGACCGCAGCACCACATCGGTGCCCCGCACGTGGGCGGCGTCGAACTCCGGGTACACCGTTGCTCCGTCGCGTTCGAGCGCGAGGGCGAGCGGCCAGGTGCCGCGATCCGAGCCGCTCACGGTGTGACCGCGGGCCAACAGGATGCGCGCGACCGCGGACATCCCAGCGCCCCCGATGCCGACCACGTGGATGCGCACCTAGGCGCAGCCAGCAAGCGTCAGCACCGCACGCGCGATCACGCCCGCCGCCTCCGGCCGCCCGGCAGCCTTCGCGTTCGCGGCCATCCGGGCAAGCCGTCCGGGATCGTCGAGGAGTCCGCTCACGATGGCCGAGAGGCGGTCGCCGTCCAGGTCGCTCTCGGGCAGGATCACCGCGGCGCCAAGATCCGCCGCGGCTCGCGCGTTCGCGGACTGGTGGGCGTTCATCGCGGCGCCGAACGGAATGAGGACGAGCGGCACGCCGAAGGCGAGCGGCTCGGCGATCGACGATGAGCCCGCGCGGCCGACGACCAGATCCGCGGACGCGAGGGCCGCGCCCATCTCGTCACGCAGATATCCGTGCGGCTGATAGCGACCGCGATCGGCCTCGGGGAGCAGGGCGCGCTGGGCAAGGGCCTTCGGGAGGCCGGCCGGACCGGTGTGGTGCACGATCCCCGCGGCGCACGAGCCGTGACAGCGCGCTCCCGGTCGCGCTGTTGATCTTCTCGGACCCCTGGCTGCCACCGGTGATCAGGACGACCGGCACGTCGAGAGCGAGTCCGAGGGCCCGACGGCCGTCGGCCTTCGTCCACCGGAGCAGGGACCGGCGGACCGGATTCCCGGTCACGGTCGCCCGGCCGCCGGGCAGGGCGCGCATGGCCGGCTCGAAGGTGAGACCGATGCCCGAGGACCACGCGGCGACCGCCCGCAGGGCGCGGCCCGGGATCGCGTCGCCGACCCAGAGATAGATGGGGATGCGCAGCAGTCGCGCCGCGAAGAGCACCGGCAGCGAGCTGAAGCTTCCGCTCGTGACGGCGACGCCGGGCCGCCAGCGGATCAGCTGCGCGAGCGCGTCGATCGTCGCGATCGGCAGCAGCAGCAGGTGCGTGATGAGCGCGAGCTTCGAATCCGGATCGCGGAGCGACGGGAGCGGTACAGCATGGAAGCGGATACCGGCCGCACCGGCGAGCTCACTCTCGAGACCGCGAAGGCCACCGATGAACCGCAGGTCGACGGGCTGTAGCTCGAGCAGCGCTTCGGCCACGGCGAGGAGCGGGCTCACGTGTCCCGCGGTCCCGCCGCCCACGAGCAGGACCCTGCAGCGAGGCGCGGTCGCTTGCGGGGGAGACGGCTTGGTGTCCAACGTTCAGCAGGATACCGACGCCCACGAGACCGACGCAGATGGAAGACCCGCCGTACGAGATGAACGGCACCGTGATCCCGGTCATCGGCACGAGCGAC